>JBEIPX010000495.1:0-2505 GCA_040376815.1 Bradyrhizobiaceae bacterium | reverse complement strand
TGCGCACGAAATTGTAGAACGCGAAGATCAGTGCGCGGTGGCGTGGATGAATCAGGTGCGACGCGACCGGGAAATTCTCGTCCCGATGCCCCTTGCCTGAACGCAGATCGGCGGCGGCCGTCGTCATCACGATGCCGATACGTTCGCTTGCGCGCGGCCCTTCCACATGCCGCCGCGTCCGCGAAGATATTGATAAGCCGAATTCAGCGTAAAAATCATGTAAGCCAAGGCGATGAGTGGGAGGACGACGCCCCAGAGCGGCGGCTGGTCGTAGTAGCGCAATGTCGGCTGAAAGGCGAGCGCCATCAGCACCCAGCTACCGGCCGCAAGCGTCCGCGTCAACGGATCGGCGGCGAAAACCAGCCCCACCGGCGACAGGAAAATCACGGTCATGGCGACGACCATTCCGGCGAGCATCAGCAGCGAATAGCGAAGCTGCGCATACGCCGAGCGGGAGATCATCCGGCCCACGTCAGAGATCTCGTCAGAGGCGCGGATGCTCTTCACGTCATGGGTGAAGCCGAGCCACACCGGACCCATGCTCTTCAGGCGCGCGCCGAGTGCGCAATCGTCGATCAGCGCGCCACGGATCGACTCGATGCCGCCGGCGCGTTTCAGCGCATCGAAGCGCGCAAGAATGCAGCCGCCCGCAGCCGCGGCCGTCGCGCGGTTGCCACGCCTCACCCACGCGAACGGATAGAGCATGCCGAAGAAGAACACGAAGGCCGGGATCAGGAATTTTTCGGCGAAGCTCTCGCAGCGGAGTTGCGCCATCACCGACGCCATCACCAGATTGTCGTTACGCATGCGCGTGACGAGTTGCGTCACCACGTTGCCCGAATAGACGATGTCGGCATCCGTCAGCAGCACGCAGTCGGGATTCGATTGTGCGGCGAGATCGAGCCCTTGCTTCACCGCCCACATCTTGCCGGTCCATCCCGATGGCAGCGGCTGTCCGCGCAGCACGGTGAGCCGGTCCGATGCGCCGATGGCGGCCGCGGCACGCGCCGCGATATCGGCGGTGCCGTCCGAACTCTGGTCGTCGATAAGGATCATCGACAGCGATCCCGGATACGGCTGCCGGAGGATCGAGGTCACGCTGCGTTCGATTCCCGCGGCTTCGTCGCGCGCGGGCACCACCGCGACGATGCGCGGCCACGGACCTTCCGTCGCCGGTGGCGGCAGATCCTCAAAGCGAAACGCGAGCCAGAAGCCGCCGTGAAACGCGACGAGATAGACCCAGGCCGTGAAGGCAATGGCGGCGATGAAAAGAGCGATGGACATCGGAAGGCAGCAGAACCCCGGCAATAACGTCGGTTTACGACCGCAACATATGGCTTTCTATAACAATTCCAAGCCGGGGATTATTCCGCCGTAGCCGACCGGTATCACTCCACCCGTGACGGGTTGAACCGGCGGATGAGATCCGCTCGACCCGTTCTTAAAGCGCGGGACTTGCGTAGGACGCGAGCAGCTTGCGCTCCCACTCAAGCGCGTGACTGACGATAGCGCTAAGGTCATCGTGTTTCGGTTGCCAGCCGAGGTGTTCGCGCACGAGACGGGAATCCGCGACCACCCGCACCGGGTCGCCGGCACGCCGGGGCGAGCGGACCACCGGAAAGTCGATGCCCGACACTGCTTTTACCGTGTCGATCACCTCGAGCACCGAGAAGCCGTGGCCATAACCGCAGTTGAGCATCAGCGACGCCCCGCCGCCGCGCAGATACGCCAACGCATCCGCATGCGCCGCGCAGACATCGGTCACGTGAATGTAATCGCGCACGCAGGTGCCGTCCGCCGTCGGGTAGTCGTCACCGAAAATCTTGAGCCGCGGCCGGATGCCGAGCGCCGCTTGTACCGCGGCCTTGATCAGATGGGTCGCGGCAGCCGTCGATTGGCCGGTGCGCATCGCCGGATCGGCGCCAGCGACATTGAAGTAGCGCAGCACGACGTAGCTCAACCCATAGGCGGCCGCCGCATCGCGCAGCATCACCTCGGTCATCAGCTTCGACCAGCCATAGGGCGAGACCGGAACGGTCGGCATGCTCTCCGTGATCTGCTCGCTGTCGACCTGGCCGTAGACCGCGGCAGTCGATGAAAAGACGAATTGCTTCACGCCCTGCTCGACAGCCGTTTCGAACAGCGCTCGCGAAGCGACGGTGTTGTTGGCGTAGTAGTCGAGCGGCTGGCGGACCGAGTCGGGCACCACCGTCGATGCTGCGAAATGCACGATGGTCTTCACACCATGCTCGCGCAGCACCCGCGTCACCAGCGCCCGGTCGGCGATGCTGCCCTGATAGAACGGCATGCCCTGCGGCATCGCCTCGCGAAAGCCCGTCTGCAACGTGTCGATGACGACCGCCGGCTCGCCGTTGTCGGCCAGCCGGTGCAGCATATGACTCCCGATGTATCCGGCGCCGCCGGTGACAAGAACGGTCATCACCCACTCCGCCGCCGTGATGCGGCTTGTTGAGGTTGCAATATGGTGTCGTGCCGGGCAATGGT
>JBEIPX010000413.1:0-3226 GCA_040376815.1 Bradyrhizobiaceae bacterium | reverse complement strand
GACCAGCGCGCGCGACCGGATCGCGGGGAGCCTGTCGCACGGCCAGAAGCAATGGCTCGAGATCGGCATGTTGCTGGCGCAAGACCCGAAGTTGCTGCTGGTCGATGAACCTGTCGCCGGGATGACCGACGTGGAAACTCACCAGACGGCCGAGCTTTTGAAGCAAATCAACAAAGAGAAGACCGTGGTCGTGGTCGAGCACGACATGACGTTCGTGCGCGAACTCGGTTGCCGCGTCACATGTCTGCATGAAGGTTCCGTGCTGGCCGAGGGTACGCTCGATCAGGTTTCGTCGAACGAGCGCGTCATCGAAGTGTATCTGGGACGATAATGAAGGTTATTCTTGTCCCGGTCGCGTTGCAGCGTGAAGCAAAGCGGAACGCTGAAACACAGAACCGGGACCGTTACAGGCTCGAACGGTCCCGGCTCTGCGGAGCATCACTGCGCGCTGTGCGCTTGTGCTGCACCGCGTCCGGGACAAGGAAGAGGGGCGTATAGAGATGCTCAACGTCAACAACATCACGCTCAACTACGGCGCGGCGCAGGCATTGCGCGGCGTCTCCATCAAAGCTGAGCCCGGCAAGGTGACTTGCGTGCTCGGCCGCAACGGTGTCGGCAAGACCAGCCTGCTGCGCGCGCTGGTCGGCCAGCAACCGATCGCCAGCGGGTCGATCGAATTCGAGGGCGCGAACATTGGCGGACTGCGGCCGTTCGAGCGCGCCCGCAAGGGTATCGCGTTCGTTCCGCAGGGGCGGGAAATCTTTCCATTGCTGACGGTCGAAGAGAATCTCAAGACCGGGTATGCGCCGCTGCCGCGCGACCAGCGCAACATTCCGGACGATGTGTTCTCGCTGTTCCCGGTGTTGAATTCGATGCTCGGCCGCCGCGGCGGCGATCTCTCCGGCGGTCAGCAGCAGCAGCTTGCGATCGGCCGCGCGCTGGTGATGCGGCCGAAGCTGCTCCTGCTTGACGAGCCGACAGAGGGTATCCAGCCGTCGATCATCAAGGATATCGGCCGCGCCATCATGTATCTGCGCAACATGGGCACTATCGCCATCGTGCTGGTCGAGCAGTATCTCGACTTTGCCTGCGAACTCGGCGACCACTTCGCGGTGATGGACCGTGGTGCGGTGAAGTTTACGTGCGACCGTGCAACGCTCGATCCGGCCGAGATCAGCAAAGCCATGGCGCTTTAGCCAGCCGAGCTCGCGGCGGCGCCAAAGGCCGAAGCTGGCAAACCGCCGCCGTTCCGGGATAGTCTTTATCCGGGAGCGCCTTTCATTCGATATCGCGCCCATCCGCCGGTCCGAGATGAAAGTCGCGACGTTCAACATCAACAATATCAACAAGCGCTTACCGAATCTGCTCGCGTGGTTGCGTGCGGCGAAGCCGGACATCGTCTGCTTGCAGGAGTTGAAAGCCGAGCAGAACCGGTTTCCGGAGAAAGCGCTGCGCGACGCCGGTTATCATTCTGCGTGGGTCGGCGAGACAAACTGGAACGGCGTTGCGATTCTCGCGCGCAAGAGCGAGCCGGTGGTGACGCGCACGCGCCTTCCCGGCGCGCCGCAGGATCAACAGAGCCGCTATATCGAAGCGGCGGTGAAGGGCATTCTCGTTTCTTGCATCTATGCGCCGAACGGCAATCCGAAGCCCGGTCCCAAGTTCGATTACAAGCTCGCATGGATGCAGCGATTGCATCGCCATGCCGCAAAGCTTCTGAAGTCGGGCGCGCCGGTGGTCCTCGCCGGTGATTTCAACGTGGCGCCGACGCCGCTCGATATCTATCCGACCAAATCATGGAACAAGGATGCGCTGGTGCAGCCGGAGCCGCGCGCTGCCTACGCCAAGCTGATCAAGCAGGGATGGACGGATGCGATCCGCACGCTGCACCCGGACGAGCGCATTTACACGTTCTGGACCTACTGGCGCGAGCGCTACGAACGCGATCATGGCTTGCGGCTCGATCATCTGCTGCTGAACGAGCAGTTGGCGCCGCGCCTCAAGAAAGCCGGTGTCGATCGCGCCGTTCGCGGCGAAGCGAATGCGAGCGACCATGCGCCGGCATGGATCATGTTGAAGTAGACGGCCTGGTCCGGCTTGCACAGACTGTGCAGTCGTCATCGGGATGGACGGCGGTTCGGGAAAATGTCAGCGTATGACCAACGTCTGCGCGGGTGGGGTCGGCCGGGCGGTTTGATAAAATGTGTTGCCCCGCACAACGTTCTACCTCGTCTGATTTTCCGGACTTCCCGCTCCTTGCACGCCAACGGACTGTTATTTGAATCATTGAGGGCGCATGCGTTGCCGCGAGTTCTCGTCGTTAAGACGATTGCTGTCCGATCCCGGCCGTAACCCTGACATGCCGCTATTGCGTGCCGCTCGCCTGGTGGTGCTGGCCTTGTGGCTGTCGCTGGCCGCCGGTCAGCCGGCTGCGGCGCAGATGTTTCAATGTCCACCCGGAAGCGTCTCCGTGAGCGGCGGTGGCGGCATGATGTGTCAGTGCGCCGATGGATCGTTCGCATCGATCCATGGCTGTGCGCCACCTCGCCAAGCTGCCCCGCAGCCGCAGGTCGGGGATCATTGCGCGAACGGCGGGACGTGTCCGGTCGGTCAGCGCTGCTCGCGCGTTCCCGGGTATTGTGTGCCGAACGGACTGGTCGATTGCGGTCACTATAGCTGCCAGCCCGGCTCGTTTTGCGGCAGCGGCAATGCATGTCTGGCCCAGGGCTCCGACGATTGCGGTGAAGGAAAATCCTGCAAACCGGGAACGAAGTGCTCACGTAACAGCAGCATGTGTCTCGCCGCGGGAAGCGTCGACTGTAACACCTATTCATGCCCTGCCGGCTTGAAGTGCGCGCGCGAAGGCAAAAGCTGCCTGACGGCAGACACCGTCGATTGCGGTAGCTTTACGTGCCGCGCCGGAAATAAATGCGGAAGCGGCAACCAATGTCGTGCGCCGACGGCAATCGATTGCGGCGGGGGGAAGTCTTGCCCTGCCGGAAATGTATGCGTGAAAGGCGGAGAGGAGTGTCTGACGCCGCAGCAGGTCACGCAACGGGCTGAGGAGGAAAAGAAGCGTCAAGCCGAACAAGCCCAGCGCGCCAAGGAAGTGAAAGCGGCGGAGGATTTCATCAAGAAGGAGAAAGTCCGCATTGCCGCCGAGGAGAAGAAGAAAGCAGCCGAAGCGAAGAAAAAGCAGGCCGAAGAAGCCAGGCTCGCGGCCAAG
>JBEIPX010000186.1:0-6253 GCA_040376815.1 Bradyrhizobiaceae bacterium | reverse complement strand
GGTGCGTGACATGCCTCGCTGTGCAAGCTTGTCGGGCTGAAGTCCTGTCACGTCCTCGCCGGCAAGCTGCACCTGGCCCTGCTCGCACGCGTAGACGCCCGACACGACATTGAACAGCGTCGTCTTGCCGGCGCCGTTGGGGCCGATGATCGAAAGGATCTGCCCCGGCGCGACGGAAAAGCTGACGCCATCGACGGCTTTCACGCCGCCGAACGCGATGCCAATATCCTGGGCTGCGAGGAGCGTCACGCGGACCTCCGCGCAAAGCGCCGCGCAAGACTGGGAACGATCCCGTCGCGCATGAAGATCATCGAGACGATGATGATCAGCCCAAGCAGCGCATGCTCGTACTCCTGGAAGATCGTCAGCACCTGCGGCAACGTCACGAGCACGGCAGCACCGACGATGCTGCCGACGACCGAACCCAGCCCGCCCAGCACGACCATTGTCACGAGCTCGACGGAATGCAGGAAGCCGGCCTGATCGGGATTGATGAAACCGTTCATGAGGGCCAGCGCCGATCCCGCGATCGAGGCGTAGGCAGCAGCGATGACGAAAGCCTGCAGCTTGAAGCGCGCAACGTCGATGCCCGCCACACGTGCGGCGACCTCGCTGTCGTGAAGCGCGCGGAATGCGCGTCCGGTCGGTGTCTCGCTGAGGTTCAGCGATAGCCACGTACCGAGCAGCAGCAATACGCCCGTGACCCCGTACCAGGTGCTGGAACCGCTGACGCGCCACCCGAACAACACGAGCCGCGCGACGGGCATCCCGTCGGGCCCGCCGGTCCAGCGGCTCTCTGTAGTGATGACGAGCGCCACAAGCACGCCGAAGCCCAGCGTCGCGATCGCGAGATAATGCCCCTTTAGCTTCAGGATCGGCCGGCCGACCAGGTAAGCGAGAACGGACGACAGCAAACAGCCGAGCAGCACCGCGACCCACGGCGCGATGCCGAAATGCGTAGGGCCGACAGCGACTGCATAGGCGCCGATACCGAAGAAGCCGGCGTGGCCGAGGCTGACCTGTCCCGCCTGCCCCATCAACACGTTAAGGCCGACAGCCGCCAGCGCCGATACCCAGACCAGCGACGCCACGCGGAAGTAGTAGCTCGACGGGAACACCAGCGGCAGCACGCAGATCACCACGGCGAGAACAATCAGCGTGAGATAGCGCGAGCCGATCCTGTTCAGCACGGCTAGACCCTTTCCACGTTACGGCGGCCGAACAGACCCTGCGGTGCGGCGAAAAGGACGATCAGAATGACAACGAACGCAACGGCATCCTTGTAGGCGGAGCTGATGTAGCCGACGCCGAACGCTTCGAGCAGCCCGAGCAGAAGTCCTCCGGCCACGGCGCCCAGCGGATTGCCCATGCCGCCAAGCATCGCCGCCGCAAATCCCTTCAACGCCAGCAGCGTGCCGACGTCGTAGCTCGTCAGCGTGATCGGCGTGATCAGGATGCCGGCCACAGCACCGATCGCCGCCGACCCGCCGAACGCCAGCGCCATGATCGTCGCGGTGTTGATCCCGACGAGACGCGCCGCAAGACGGTTTGCGGCCGTCGCCAACACGGCCTTGCCTAGCAGCGTGCGTTCGAAAAAGACGTAAAGAAGCAGCACGATGACGGCGGTGCCCCCCAGGACCCAGAAACTTTGCGGCTGCACCGCGGCGCCCAGAATCGCGACCGGCGTATCACCGGAGATGCTCGGCAGCTTGTGGAATTGCTTGTCGAAGACGATCTGGGCAATCCCGCGCAGCAGGATCGACGCACCGATCGTGATGATGATCAGCGTCACCGGCGAGGCATCGCGCGCGGGCTGAATGGCCATCCAGTACAGAAGAAGACCGACGGCGATCGCGACGATGACCGCGATCAGCGCCGCAAGCGGCAGCGCCACACCCGCCGCCGCGAGGAACACCGTGACCATCCCGCCCAGCATCACGAACTCGCCTTGCGCGAAGTTCACGACATCGGAGGCGTTGTAGATGAGCGTGAAGCCGAGCGCGACGAGTGCGTAGACCGCACCCACCGTCAAACCGCCAACAAGGAATTGGATGAACTCGGGCATCCCTGCTCCACGATTGGCGGCGGCTCTTGTCGAACCGCCGCCATAAGTGAGTGACGAGTGGCGAGAAAATGCGTCCGGATAGTCTGTCCGGGCGCTTGTGCGATCACATCACCCGATCAAGTTACTGGCTTGAGCAGCGACCATTCGCCATTCTTGATCTCCAGCATCCGGAAAGCCGACAGATCGAGGCCGAGATGATCGGTCGGCGACATGGTGACGACGCCACCGGTGCCGACGAAGCCCTTGGTCTTTTCAATCTCGTCGCGGATTTTCTTCGGATCGGCCGAGTTCGCGCGCTTCATCGCCTCGACCAGGATCATCAGGCCGTCATAGGCGTGACCGCCGAAGGTCGAAACCGGCTGCTTGATACCGTCTTCGTACGCCTTCTTGTAGTCGACGACGACTTTCTTCTGCGGGTCGTTGTCCGGCAACTTGTCGCCGACCAGAAGCGCGGCCGCCGGCAGACGCACGCCTTCCGCGGCCGGGCCTGCGAGGTCGATGAAGCTCTTCGATGCCACGCCATGGCTCTGATAAAGCGGCGTCGCGGTCATGCCGAGCTGGGCGTAGTTGCGCGTGACGATGGCGGGACCCTGGCCGAAGCCGGGATTGATGACGGCCTGAATGCCGGCGGTGTTCTTGATCTTGGTGAGCTGTCCGGTCATGTCGCTGTCGCGAGGGCCGTAGCTTTCTTCCGTCACGATCTGGATGCCGTAGTTCGGCGCGGCCTTGGTGCATTGCGCCTTCATCGACGCGCCGAAGCCGTCGGTGCCCGAGATCATCGCGATCTTGGTGAGCTTGCGCTGCTTGAGGTCCTCGAAGATTTTCTCGCAGGCCATCTTGTCGGTGTGCGGCGTCTTGAAGACGAATTTGCGCACCGGATCGATGACTTCGACCGCACCGGCGAAGGAGATCAGCGGAATCTGCGCTTCCTCGAACACCGGGATCATCGCCATGGTGGTGCCTGTGGTCGAACCGCCGGCAACAGCGACAACCTTGTCGTCTTCGATCAGGCGCGTGGCGAAGGTGCGCGCCTTGCTCGCGTCGCCGCCGTCGTCGTAGATCACGAGCTCGATCTTCTTGCCGTTGACGCCGCCGGCTGCGTTGATCTTGTCGACATACATGCGCAGCGTCTTGTCCTCGGGCTCGCCGAGGAACGAGGCCGGACCGGTGACCGAGAGAACGGAACCGATCTTGACGGTCTGTTGCGCAGACGCAGTGCCGCAAAGCAGGCTCGCGGTTGCCGCTGCAAAGAGAAGTCGGATGACGGATGTCGGCTTCATAATATCCTCCCTGTTGATGGGCGCCCTTTGTTGAGCTGCCCGGCAAGCATTCCTCACCGCGTCGACGCGTGAGATCGCTCGCTTCTTCCCGTCTTGATATAATTGACCGGACGGTTGGTCAATAGTATTGTGCCTCTCAACAGGCTGCGACAGAAAAGCCGGCAGGGAGAACGCAATGGAGAAAGAACCGATTCAGGTTGAGGTCGGAGACGGGTTCAGAATTCTGACCCTCGACCGCCCGGAAAGCCTCAATTCATTCAATCAGGCGATGCACACCGCGCTCGCGACAGCGCTTCGCGATGCGGAAGCGGATACGTCGTGCCGGGCATTGTTGCTGACAGGCGCCGGGCGCGGCTTCTGCGCCGGGCAGGATCTGGCCGACGGCGTTTTCACGCCGGGACAAACGCCCGATCTCTCGCATGCGATCGAAAAGAACTACAATCCGCTCGTTCGCAAGCTGCGGCAGTTGCAAATGCCGGTCGTCTGCGCCGTCAACGGCGTGGCAGCCGGCGCCGGCGCCAACCTCGCCTTCGCCTGCGACATCGTTCTCGCGGGCCGCTCGGCGAAATTCATTCAGGCTTTCTCCAAGATCGCATTGGTGCCTGATAGCGGCGGCACATGGTTTCTCCCGCGCCTCGCCGGAAGCGCACGGGCACGTGCACTCGCATTGTTGGGCGATGCCGTCAGCGCCGAGCAGGCGGAAAGCTGGGGCATGATCTGGAAGACGATCGACGACGCCAGCCTGATGACGGAAGCGCGCACCCTCGTCACGCATCTTGCCAAGCAGCCCACCGGCGCGTTGGCACTGATCAAGCGCGCGCTCGATCTGTCGGAACAGAATACGCTCGACCAACAGCTCGACCTTGAGCGTGATCTGCAAGGACAAGCCGGACGCGGCCCGGATTTCGCGGAAGGGGTCACTGCCTTCATGGAGAAGCGCCCAGCACGCTTCACGGGACGCCTGTGATGGACATACACGCTGATCCGCATGCGATGGCGAAAGCCTGCGCCGATGCCATGTGGCAGGACGATCGCGCCAGCAAGGGTCTCGGTATGCGCATCGTGCGCGTCGCGCCCGGCGAGGCGGTGATCTCGATGACCGTGCGCAAGGAGATGACGAACGGCCATGGCATCTGCCACGGCGGCTTTATCTTCACGCTTGCGGATTCCACGTTTGCCTTCGCCTGCAACACATACGACCAACGCACCGTCGCGCAGCAATGCGCCGTCACGTTCATCGAATCCGCGCATGAAGGCGACGTGCTGACCGCACACGCACTTGAGCGGACGCGATCGGGCCGCAGCGGCATTTATGACGTCACCGTCCGCGACGGCAGCAACAAGGTCATCGCAGAATTCCGCGGACACTCGCGGACGATCACCGGCCGCCTGCTGGCGCCCAGCGACACGTAAAAATTCGGGAGAGAACCGTGATTCAGATACCGCTGCGCAAGCTCGACAAGCTGACCCCTCACCCGGCGGAACTCGATCCGTACGAAGCGGCCTCGCGCGACGACATCCGCGCGATGCAGCGCGAGCGGCTGGCCTGGTCGCTTCGCCATGCCTATGAGAACGTTCCGCACTACCGCAAAGCGTTCGACGCTGCGGGCGTGCGGCCGGATTCCTTCAACGATCTCGAAGACCTCGCGAAGTTTCCCTTCACCACCAAGATCGACCTGCGGGATAACTATCCCTTCGGCATGTTCGCCGTTCCCGAAACCGAGGTCACGCGCATTCACGCATCGTCGGGCACGACCGGCAAGCCGACCGTCGTCGGCTATACCAAGCGCGACATCGACACCTGGAGCGACGTCGTCGCGCGTTCGATCCGCGCGGCCGGCGGAAGGGCCGGCATGAAGGTGCATGTCGCCTACGGCTATGGCCTGTTCACCGGCGGTCTCGGCGCGCATTACGGCGCGGAGCGGCTTGGCTGCACGGTGATTCCGATTTCGGGCGGCATGACCGAGCGGCAGGTGCAGCTCATCAACGACTTCAAGCCCGACATCATCATGGTGACGCCATCCTACATGCTGGCGATCCTCGACGAGTTCAGGAAGCAGGGCCTCGATCCGCGCAAGTGTTCGTTACGTATCGGCATCTTCGGCGCCGAGCCGTGGACCAACGCCATGCGCGAGGAGATCGAGGAAGCGTTCGATATCCACGCCGTCGACATCTACGGTCTGTCGGAAGTGATCGGCCCGGGCGTCGCCAACGAGTGCGTCGAGACCAAGGACGGCCTGCACATCTGGGAAGATCATTTCTATCCCGAAGTGATCGATCCGGCGACCGGCCGGGTGCTGCCCGACGGCGAGAAAGGCGAACTGGTGTTCACGTCGCTGACGAAGGAGGCCATGCCGATCATCCGCTATCGCACGCGCGACCTCACGCGGCTCTTGCCCGGAACGGCACGCTCCATGCGGCGCATGGAGAAGGTGACCGGCCGCTCCGACGACATGATGATCGTTCGCGGCGTCAACGTCTTCCCGACGCAGATCGAAGAAAAGCTGCTCACCATTCCGGATTTGTCGCTCCACTATCAGATCGTGCTGACGCGCGACGGCCGCATGGACAACATGGAAATCCAGGTCGAGGCGCGCCCCGAGGCAGACAGTTCAGCGCGGCAGACCGCCAGCGCGGCACTTGCGCAATGCGTGAAGGACAACATCGGCATTACCGCGGCCGTCACTGTGCTTGAGCCGGGCGGCATCGAGCGCTCGGGCGGCAAAGCCAAGCGCGTGATCGACAACCGGCCTCGCGCATGATGGCGCGGGCAGCCCAGACCGTTTAATCGAAAGAAGGATCATATGGCTCGCAGCCGAGCGACGAACTACGACGAGAAACGGCGGGCAATCCTCGACCGTTCGGCGGAGCTATTTGCGGAATACGGTTATGACCGTGCGTCCATGAG
>JBEIPX010000155.1:0-6957 GCA_040376815.1 Bradyrhizobiaceae bacterium | reverse complement strand
GGAAACCGCCATGCGCAGGCCCATCGCCGCGTCCTGATGCACGTAGCCCCAATCGGTGCGGAACAGGAAACGCCGCTCCGCTTCGCTCAGGGCCGCGAGATCGCGCATGACACCGTCGCGCATGCGGTACGACACCGAGCCTGACGTCGGCGTCATCTGCCCCGACAGAAGTTGCAACAAAGTCGACTTACCCGACCCGGACTCGCCAACGATCGCCAGCACCTCGCCTGCGTAAAGTTCAAACGAGGCATTGCGGCAGCCGAGCTGGCGGCCATACATCTTGCCGAGGTTGTCGCTGATGAGCAGCGGCTCTTCATCCAGCATCAGGTTCACGGCCGCGCCTCCTTGTCGGAGAATGACACCCCGGCGTTCTCTCCGACATGACCATCGGCGTGGCGCGTCTCGCAATAGTCGGTATCGGAACAAACGAACATCCGCCGGCCTTGGTTGTCCATCACCACCTCGTCGAGATAGGAGTCGGTCGCGCCGCAGAGCGCGCACGGCGCCTCGAAGCGATAGCGCTCAAACGGATGATCCTCGAAGTCCAACGACACGACCTGCGTGTACGGCGGAATGGCGTAGATGCGCTTCTCGCGGCCGGCGCCGAACAATTGCAATGCCGCGCAATCGTTCATCTTCGGATTGTCGAACTTCGGCGTCGGCGACGGGTCCATCACGTAGCGGCCGTCGACCTTCACCGGATAGGCATAGGTCGTCGCGATGTGGCCGAAGCGCGCGATATCCTCGTAGAGCTTTACGTGCATCAGCCCATACTCGGCGAGCGCATGCATGCGGCGCGTCTCCGTCTCACGCGGCTCGAGAAAGCGCAGCGGCTCCGGGATCGGCACCTGATAGACCAGCACCTGATCTTCCTTCAGCTCCGCCTCCGGGATACGGTGGCGGGTCTGGATCACGGTCGCTTCGTCCGTCGCGGTTGTCGTCGCTACACCGGCGGTCTTCGCGAAGAATTTGCGGATCGAGATCGCGTTGGTGGTGTCGTCGGAGCCCTGATCGATCACCTTCAGCCTGTCGTCGGGTCCGAGGATGGCCGCCGTCACCTGCACCCCGCCGGTGCCCCAGCCGTAAGGCATCGGCATCTCGCGGCTCGCAAACGGCACCTGATAGCCGGGGATCGCGATCGCCTTCAGAATCGCGCGGCGGATCATCCGCTTGGTCTGCTCGTCGAGATAGGCGAAGTTGTAGGTCGGCGCATTCATTCGGCAGCCTCCGGCAATATCGAAGCCGCAACCGGCTCCGGTTCGGATTTCCCGGCGCTGAACTCCGCGCGCAGCTTGCGCAACAGACCGAGCTCCGACTGGAAGTCCACATAGTGCGGCAGCTTCAGATGCTCGACGAAGCCGGTCGATTGCACGTTGTCGGAATGCGACATCACGAACTCTTCGTCCTGGGCCGGGGCGCGGACCTCCTCATCGAGTTCGCGCGCGCGCAGCGAGCGATCGACCAGCGCCATCGACATGACCTTGCGCTCGCAGTGACCGAATGCGAGGCCGTATCCGCGGGTGAAGCACGGCGCTTCGCTCGCCGATCCCTTGAACTGGTTGACCATCTGGCATTCGGTCAGCGTGATCGCGCCGAGCGGCACGGTAAAACCGGCATCCTCCGCGAAGAACTCGACTTCAACCTCGCCGAGGCGGATTTCGCCGGCGAATGGGTGGCTGCGGCCATACCCGCGCTGCGTCGAATAGCCGAGCGCTAGCAAAAAACCCTCGTCGCCACGTGCAAGGTTTTGCAAGCGCAGATCGCGATCCGCCGGAAAACTCAGGGGCTCGCGCGTGAGATCGCCGACCGGCTTGCTCTCGTCTGCGGCGGGAGCGCCTTCGATCAGTCCATCGGCGCCGAGAATGTCGGTCACGCGCGGCATCGGCGCCGGATCGGCGTTGCCGACGGCGGGCTCGGCCGGCTGCTGCCCCGCGATCAGCGCCGGATCGAGCAGCCGGTGGGTGTAATCGAAGGTCGGCCCGAGAATCTGCCCGCCCGGAATGTCCTTGAAGGTGGAGGAGATGCGCCGGCGCACCTGCATCGTTGCCGTATCGGCCGGCTCGGCGGCGCCGAAACGCGGCAGCGTTGCGCGAAACGCGCGCAGCAGGAAGATCGCCTCGATCAGGTCGCCCCTCGCCTGCTTGATCGCAAGCGATGCGAGCTCGCGATCGTACAGCGAACCCTCGGTCATGACCCGATCGACCGCAAGACCAAGCTGCCCGGAAATCTGCTCAAGCGAAACTTCCGGCACAGCCGGATCGCCGCGCCGCTCGTGCGCCAGCAGCGTGTGAGCGTTGTCGATAGCGCGTTCGCCGCCTTTGACTGCTACGTACATGCCTCAGGCTCCCTGCATCACGACGCGCGTGCTGCGCGGGATCGAGATCAATTGCGTTCCGCAAACGAGAACCAGATCGATGCCGCGCGGAAACAGCGTACGGTTGGTTGCGAGCTGTTCGGCGATATTGGCCGGCAAGCCGCCTGCCCGGCAGATCGTCGTGCCACGGATGCCGGGCCCGCTCAGCACCAGCGGCGGACCCTCCGTCAGCGTTTCGATCTGCACGATCAGCGTCGCCGAGCGATCCGGGTATTCGTCGCTGCCGAGCGCGAACTGCGTCAGCGGCGGCATCGCGCGGCCATCGCCGATCAGCGCGAACACGCACTTCGCGACGTCATCGGCCAGCGGAGCGCCGGTGTAGAAGCGGAGCCAGTTCGCCGTTTCGCTCGTAGCCAGCGACGGGTCGAGCCAGATCGGCGTGTCGTGATCGGCCAGCGCCAGCACGAGTGCGGCGACGCCCGGCGACATCGCACCCGGGCCCGATACTGCGACATTGGCCGGCAATGTCTGGATCGAGCCGGGCCGCGCCAGCGCGTCCATCACGCCGCGAAACACCGACTGCGAGGCCAACACCGGATCGGCGAAACCTGCACCTGGATCAGTTGCAAGACGTGTCATCCTTCACCTCGCACCATGGTGTAGAAATCGACGCGCGTTGCTGCCGTTCTTGCCGCTTGAAGCGCGCGCGCGTCTGAAAGTTTCTTGCTCAGCGGCGTAACGATGCGCCGTTCGACGGCATCACGATGGCTCGGCGACTGGATCATCGCATCGCAGACCGCGATCAGCCCGGCCTTCGCCTCGTCGCGCCCGAGCGCGTAACCGAAGCCCACCTCGCCGCTGTCAAGCCGCACGGCCGCACGCGCCACGGTCGCTTCGCCGAGATTGAACGGCGCGCCGTCGCCGCCGATCCGGCCGCGCATCATGACGAGCCCCTGCTGTGCGCGAAGCGTTTCGTATTTGGGAGTACCTGTTTCAGCCAGCAGTGCGGCGAGCTCGGCGGTCTGCGCATGCACCAGCACGGCCATGGTAGCCTGCCGTCGTTGCCGGTCGGGGTCAGTGTCTGTCATGGCGAAGCCGCTTCCCTAAAGTTGTCTACTGTACTATACAACTTGAACCGGCGAGGCAAATGACCCTTTCATGACATGCACACGCCATTCGCATCCGAGGTTTGCAATCCGGCATGACTCAAACCGACGAGGCATCCTCGGGCGTTGCGCTGTGGCGGCGCGTCGCCGATTCAATCGAGCGCGCCATTGTGGACGGCCGTTATGAAAGCGGCACGAAACTGCCGGGCGAAATGGAGATCGCGGAAAGCCACCGCGTAAACCGTCACACGGTGCGCCGGGCGCTTGCCGCGCTGACGGAACGTGGCCTCGTGCGGGCCGAACGTGGCAGCGGTACCTACGTCGAAGCGCGCAAGATCGCCTACCCGCTCCGGTCCCGGACGCGGTTCTCGGAGATCGTCGGCGCAGGCGGACACGAGGCGCGCGGAAAACTGTTGAGCACGTCCATCGAGGATGCCGATCACGAGCTGGCGAAACGGCTTGGGCTCAAGATTGGCGCACCGCTGGCGCGTATCGATGCGATGCGCTTCGCCGGCAAGCTTCCGTTGCGGATCGGAACCACCTGGATGGATGCGCTCCGTTTCCCCGATGCAGGCAAGGTGTACGCGAAGCACGATTCGATGACCCGCCTGCTCTCGCACTACGGCATCCGCGACTATCGCCGTGGCTGGACCAGCATCACCGCGTCCATCGTCGATGCCGCCGACGCCGCCCACCTCGATCTCGCCATCGGCAGCCCCGTGCTGCTGGTCGACAGCATCGATACGGACCAGGACGGCGCGCCGCTGTTGACCAGCCGCGCCCGCTTCGCCGCAGAACGGGTGCAGTTCATCGTCGAGAATCAGTGACCGCGTGACGGCGCACGGCCGATGATGGCAAAGCGCAGCCGGCTGGAAATCAGATCGATCACCGACACGGCGATCAGAATGAGCAGAACGATGAACGACACCTTCTGCCATTCGAGGACGCGAATCTGCTCGGCAAGCTGAAGCCCGATACCACCCGCTCCGACGATGCCGATGATGGTGGCCGAGCGTGTGTTCGACTCGAAATAGTAGAGCACCTGGCTCGCCAGCACCGGAATCACCTGCGGCAGCAATCCGAAACGGATGCCATGCAGGTGCGATCCGCCGGTCGACTGCACGCCTTCGACAGCCTTCTTGTCGGCGGCCTCGATCGCTTCCGAGAACAGCTTGCCGAAAGTTCCGAAGTCGCTGCAAACGAGCGCGAGTACGCCGGCGAACGGTCCGAGGCCGACGACGCTGACCCAGATCAGCGCCCAGATCAGCGTGTCGATGCCGCGTACCGTATCGAGAATGCGGCGGCTGAGGATATGAACGAGTTTGTTGGCGACGACGTTATGGGCGGCGAGAAGCGCCACCGGGAACGCCAGCAGCGCGCCGCCCAGCGTGCCGAGCAGCGCAATCGAGACGGTTTCGCCGAGCGCCCGCAGATAGCGTAGCGCGTTTTCCCACGATCCTGGATCGGGCGGCAGCATCAGGCGCACGAAGTCGCCGAGTTCGAGCAGGCCGCGAAGCAGCCGGCCGATGGGAATCTCGAGCTGAATAATCCCGAGGATCAGAATCGCAATGGCACCGCCGACGACACCCCCAACCTGCGCGCGCAGACGCCAGTTGGGCCGAAAGTACTGCGGATAACGCAGTGCGATGTCGGCATGATCCGCTGCGAGCGGATTGGCGCCGGCGCTCGTCATTGCCCCGCCTCCACGCCGATCAAACGGTGGCGCACACGCTCCGTGACAAAGTCGATCAGCATCACGGTGACCACGATCAGTACCAGAATGGCGCTGACGTCGGTGTAGTAGAACTTGCGCACCGCCTCGATCAGATCCTGGCCGATGCCGCCGGCGCCGACGAAACCCATCACCGCCGCGCCGCGCACGTTGATCTCGAAGCGCAACAGCGCATAGCTGACGAAGTTCGACAGCACCTGTGGAAGCGCGGCAAAGCGGATGACCTGGAACCAGTTCCCCCCGCTCGCGGTCACACCTTCGACCGGCTTGCTGTCGATATTCTCCACCACCTCGGCAAACTGTTTGCCGAGCGCGCCGGTTGTATGCAGCGCGATGGCAAGGACGCCCGGCAGCGGTCCGAGACCGAACGCCAGAACGAAGATCAGCGCAAAGACGATTTCCGGAACGGTGCGGCAGAACTCCAGCGCCCGGCGCGTCGCGAACACGACAGCACGCGATTTCACCAGGTTGGCCGATGCCAGAAAGCAGAACACAAACCCCACCAGCGCGCCGGCCAGCGTACCGACATAAGCAATCAGCAGCGTATCGCCGAGGAGCCGCAGCCAGCGTTTGATGCCCCACATCCATTCGGCGATGTCGGCCGCAAACGTTTCGAGCGAAATCTTCGGGATCAGGCCGACGAAATAGGCCGGGAACCGCCAGAGATTCTCCAGCAGCTTCGCGAAGCTCACCTCACTCGACCAGCTCGCGAGCACAATCGCTACAACCAGCAACACAGCGCCAATCGCCAGACGCCGGCGCTTCGCCGCAACGGCGCTGGCATAGCCCGCAGACAGCGCGTGAATCTGGTCGTCCTGGAGTCTCGGGATTGCAGCCGGCATGCGGACCATCAAATCGGCGGACGGGCTGTGTCTGGCACAACCCGCCCTTGTTCAACGCGGCGCCGGATCAGGACTTCTGCTTGCGCAGGCCGTCGACGAACTTGATCAGGTCGACCACCGGCTCGTAGGCTTTGTGATCGACCTCGACGAACGGCAGCTGCTTGCCCTGATAGATCTTGTCGAAGGCTGCCTTGTCCTTGGTGGCGATTTCCAGCACGGCCTTCTTGATCGCAGCCTTCAGGTCGGCCGGCAGATCGGCGAGATAGGCCATCGGCGAATTGACGATCTGATCCGATTTCAGAATGACCCGGAAGTCGGCGGCCTTCGCCATGCCCTTGCGCTCCATGCGCAACAGGTTCGATTCCTTCTCGTCGTTCCACCAGTTGAACGCCGCATCGCACGTGCCCTGCCCGACCGCGATCACCGCGTTCTCGTGGCTGCCGGAGTAGATGACCTTGGAGAAGAACGACTCGGGATCGATGCCAAGCTGGTGCATCGCGAAGCGCGGACCGTTGTTGCCCGAGGTCGAGTTGGGGTCGACGAGGCAAAGGTTTTTGCCCTTGAGGTCCTTGATATCCTTGTAGCTCGACTCGCTCTTCACATAGAGCACCGAGTAATAGCCCTTGGTGCCATCAGCGCTGACTTCGATCGCAAACGGCTCGACCTTGGCGCCAATCACGCGGGCGCGCGCATAAGAAGCCGGGCCATACATCGCGATGTGGATGTTGCCGGCACGCTGCCCTTCGATCACTGCGGCATAGTCGTTGGCGATACGCAACGTGACCTTGGTGCCCAGCTCCTTCGAGAGATAGCTGGCCAGCGGCGTCCAGCGATCGCTGGTGCCGGACGCGTTCTCGTCCGGAACCTTGGCGAACACAAGCTCGGGATACTTCGCTTTCCAGTCCTGCGCCGACGCGGCGGAAGCCGAGAAAGCCAGTGCGGCTGCGGCGATGATAAGACGGC
>JBEIPX010000329.1:0-4132 GCA_040376815.1 Bradyrhizobiaceae bacterium | reverse complement strand
TGCGTTCGATCCGGACAAGCATCGCCGCTATGAAAGCCGCTGGTTCGACGATTTCAAGGTCGGCGAACGTTTCGTACTGCCGAGCCGCACCATGACCGATGCGCTGTTTCTGGCGTTCCAGAGCGCCAGCGGCGACAACCATCCGGTGCATTACGACGTCGAGTACTGCCGCCGCCGCGGCATGCCGCACATGCTCGCGCACGGATATCAGATCGTGATTCAGACGGCGGCGGGCGCCGGCGAATTTCCGTTCATGGTCGAGGACAGCCTGGTCGGATTCCTCGATCAGTCATCGCGATTTCTGAAACCGGTCTACGTCGGCGACACGCTTTATGCGGCGCTGGAGATTGTCGAACTGACGCCGAACCGCACCACCGGCGTCATCGCCATGAAGAGCACGGTGCACAATCAGAAGTCTGAGCTCGTCATGGACGGCACTCAGCGCTACCTCGTGCGCAAGAAGCCTTGAGAGAAGAGCTACTTCTTGGCTTTTTCGGCCTTGGACTTGCGCTTGATGTCGGCGCCGTGTGCGCGCTTGTAGGTCTGGATGTCCTTGAAACGCCCCTTGGCGTCGCGAACAGCGTAGAGTTTCGTTCCGGTCGAACTGCGATGCGTGGTTCGTTTCGCCATGGCGTCCTCCTGTGAGTTGAACTTTACCTGATCATTCTAGTGGCCGGGTTATCCTAGTGGGCGCACTTTCCGGTTGCAAATGTTCGCGTAGCGGTCAATGCGCGCCTGCGACGATCCGGGCTTCTGCGGCGCTTTCACCGCATGGCGCATGTCGATAAATAGGGATTCGGAAGTGCTGAGGACGAATCTTGCTGAAGGGCTTTTACAAGTGTGAATACGGCTTCGCCGGCGACCGGCTGATGCGGAGCGTGATGTATGTTCACGAAGGCCGCATGCTGGGCGGCAATTCCGCGTTCGCGCACGACGGAACGTACCACGAGGACAATGGCGAGATCGTCGCCGAGATCATCAGCCGCCGCCATACCGACGATCCCAACTATCAATCGCTCCTCGGCCAGGACACGGGTTCGATCAGCGTTCGCGGCCGGCCGGACGGCGGGTTCACCTATCGCTTCGAGGGCACGTCGCCGCAAATCCCGGGAGCGATCTTCCGTTCGGTGATGACGCCGCTCGCGGAAGAACCGATCCCGGCCGATGCGGTGGGCGAGGGCGGTATCCAGAACGGTCTGTATTCGATCCATCTTCGCACGCTCGGCGGCGTCGCTGGCGACCTCAACGGCGTCATGCTGCTGAACGATGGCCGCATCCTCGGCGGCGACGCGTTCTTCTATTACCTCGGCACCTACACGTCGTCGCGCGGCCGCTGGAAAGGGCAGATCGTCAACCAGGAGCACACGCCCGCGATGGGCGAAAATCCGGTGTTCGGCGGTCACGAGGTCGGCATCGGCTTTTCCGGCGCGTGCACCGACGCGGGGGCGGAACTCGAAGCTGCCGCGCTCGCCGGCAAACGCAGCATCCGCCTGACCGCAGCTCTCAAGCTGCTGCGGCGCGTCTAGCCCGGATTGCCGCGGATGTTGTCCGCGTTACTTGATGCTGATGTTCATGCCGCTGAGGTCGAGATCGGCCTGAAGGCCGATCTGCTCACCCTTCAGCTCCAGGACGACACCGTTCGCATTCTGCATCTGGATCGCGCGGGCACCGCCGCCGATCGCAATGCCGGCGCCGATCGCCGTGTAAACGCCGTTGATGTCATAGGGGCTGCGCAGATTGCGCACCGTGCCGACGAGATCGGTCATCGAGCCACCGAAGGTCAGTCCGGCGCTCAAGCCACCGATGCTCAATGCGTGAATTTGATCGCGGAAACTCAGGATGCCGCTGCCGCCTTGTGCACCGACGAACCAGCCGGCCTTGAAGAATTTCAGCCGCACCGTACCGTTTTCCGCCTGTGCGGCCGTTGTCAAGCTGGCGGCCATCGCAAGGGCCGCTGCAAATACGGCAAGGCGGCGGGTCGTGGAGATCGGCATCGGGAAATCCTCCCACGCGGCCAAGGGAATCGCCGCATTGTCTATGGCTTTGGATGAAGCTTAGGGGAGTTGTCTGCTCGCCGGAAGTGCAGTTCGGCCACATCGGCGCGGGCGTTTGTCATTCGATCTGCGGCGGTGGCGTCCGCCGGAGCGCCAGCGCGACGCCGGCGAGCGTCAATGCGGCGGCGAGCACCTCGCGCAATCCCAGCGGCTCGCCGAGGGTCACCGCACCGGCGATGACGCCGATGATCGGCACGCCGAGCGTGGCCATGGTCGCTGTCGTCGGCGGCAGCCGTTCCAGCGCGGCGAACCAGGTCAGGTAGCAGAGGCCCATCGGACCGATGATCATGTAGATCAGCACGCTCCAGCCCGGCGCGGTGAGGGCGCCGAGATCGGGGTGCTCGAACAGCAGTCCGAGTACGATCATCGGCAGGCAGCCGAGGCCGACCTGCCAGGCCGCAAGCGGAATCGGCTTCAGCGGCAGCGGAGCGTTCAGTACGCTGCCGAGCGCGAACAGAATGGCCGCCGCGAGCGCAAGCACGACGCCCAGGATCTTGTCGGGACCAAGGGCGATGCCGCTGGCTGTGAGCTGTCCGCTGAACAGCACGAGGATGCCCGCGCTCCCGAGAATGACGGCGGCGGCGCCGCGCAGACTGGGGCGCTGTCCCAAGACCGGCCAGGCAAAGATCATCGTCCAGATCGGCATGGTGTAGACCAGCAGCGAGCCTTCGCTGATCGACAAATACTGCATCACCATCGTGCCGAAGCCCATCCACGCGAACACGTTGGTGAATGCCGCAAACGCCAGCCGCAGCCAGTCGCCGCGCGGCACGTGCAGGCTTTCGCGGCGGGACAGGGCGATGGCGGCCAGGATGGCAGCTGCGGCCACACCGGCGACGCCGCGCGAGAACAGTGGCGGCCATTCGCGCAGCAGGAACTTGATGGCGGGCCAGTTCAGCGCCCAGCCACATACGGTGACGCTGAGGAAGAGAAATCCGATGAGGCGCGCATCGCGCGTGATGAAGAGCATGGAACCTGTCTGTAGCGCGGATTCGGCCTGCGTTTGTGCGGACCGGGCATGAGCGGGCGGGATGGCGGGGCCGGAAGCGGCCGCCACGGTTCCGCCCTCACTTAATCTGCATTTAACGAAAACTCGCCTTAATGACGCTGCGCACCTCTGCGAGATGCTGCCTCGGCCAAACCACGTCCGAAATCGGCCAGCCGGGGCAATTGCGGGGATGCGCGCGTGATCGTGTATTCGTGTGTGGCGTAAAAGCGTATGAGTTCCAGTCAGCGTGCGAAGGTCGCGCCCATTCCGGCCGCGCGTGGCCGATCATCCGTCATCCTCACCGTTGCGTGCCTGACCGCGGGTGCAGGCCTTGCCGCGCTTGCATTCGCCGGCGGCTATCATCTTTCGCATCGAATGAACGTCGCTGTGAACGCCGGTGAAAGCCAGGCCGTCGCCGCCGACACTGCCAGCATCACCGGAAGCATCCAGACGGCATCGTTTGAAGATCGCTACAAGCCGGCGGTCGATGCGCCGCTCCGCCAGCCGCCCGCCGCCGTTCTCGGTGGCCGCGTGGCATGGTTCGATCCGGTCTATTCCTTCGGTCCGCCACCGGCGAGCCTGATCAAACCCGAACCTGTGCGCGTCGCCGCAGCAAATCCACCGGCTGCCGTTGAGATTGCCCCGCCTGTTCAGCCGACGGCGAAACTGCTGCAGCCGAAGCCTCAAGCCCTTGCCGCGCTGACGCCGCAACAGCCTGCGCGCGATGCGGCAGCCGCCATCGCGCCGCCGCAGCCGGCCAAGCCGGACTCGCGCGCCGCGAAACCGCGCGGACCGCTCAATCACGACGCGCTGGTGCGCAGGGCGAGGGCCGTGCTGCTCGCGCAGGCGAAGGCGGGCCGCCCGTCTTGGTTCGACAAGATGTTCGGCAAGGAGCCGGACGCGGCGCCGGTGATGGCTTACGCCAGCGCAGACACGTCCGACATTACGGGTTCGATCGCGCCTGCGAGCGATACCCATCCGCTCGATCGCTTCACCGCCGTCTACGATATCGTCGCAAAGACGGTGCACATGCCGGACGGCAGCAAGCTCGAGGCGCATTCAGGCCTCGGTCCGAAGATGGACAAGCCGG
>JBEIPX010000567.1:0-1812 GCA_040376815.1 Bradyrhizobiaceae bacterium | reverse complement strand
GCTCGCCTATCTGCGCGACGTTCTTCAATACCGTAACCTGCTGCTGGTCGAGCAGCCGAACGGCGACTTCGCCAAGACCATCGTGCGGCAGTTCTTCTACTCGGCCTTCGCCGATCCGTACTGGCGCGCGATGATGGCGTCCAAGGACGCGACGCTCGCGGCGATCGCCGCGAAGTCGGAGAAGGAAAGCGCGTATCACCTTCGCCACACCGCCGAATGGATGATCCGCCTCGGCGACGGCACGGCGGAAAGCCATCGCCGTGCGCAGGCGGCGATCGACGATCTCTGGGCCTTCACGGGTGAATTGTTCCACAAGGACGACAGCGACGCCGGGTTGATCGCGTCCGGCGCCATCATCGATCCGGAAACGCTGCGTGCGCGCTGGGCGGAAACGGTTTCAGCCGTTCTCGACGAGGCGCTGCTGAAGAAGCCTTCGAACGACTGGATGCAGAAAGGCGGCCGCACCGGCCGCCATACTGAGCATCTCGGCCATCTCTTGAGCGAGCTGCAAGCGATGCAACGGACTTACCCGGGCGCGACATGGTGACGAGCCACGACATGCGCGATCTGCGTCAGGTTGCATGGGATGCGGCCGCGCGGGTGGTCGACCCGGAGATCCCGGTTCTGACCATCGCCGATCTCGGCGTGCTGCGCGACGTGATCGTGACGGATGACGGTGTGGAGGTGGCGATCACGCCGACCTATTCCGGCTGTCCGGCGATGAACATGATCGCGCTCGAGATCGAGCTGGCGCTGACGCGGCAGGGCATTCTCAATCCGAAGGTGAGAACGGTTCTCTCGCCGGCCTGGACCACGGACTGGATGAGCGAAGACGGCCGTCGCAAGCTGAAAGACTACGGCATCGCGCCGCCGATCGCAGGCAGCGGACGCCGCGCATTGTTCGGCGAGCAGCAGGTCGCGTGCCCGCAGTGCAGTTCGGTCGAGACCGAGGTTCTTTCGGAATTCGGCTCGACCTCGTGCAAGGCGTTGTGGCGCTGCCGCGCGTGTCGCGAACCCTTCGACTACTTCAAGTGTCACTGAATCAGGCTGCCATGTCGTCGCATACCCCGAAATTTCATCGCCTGGCGATCAACGATCTGCGGCGCGAGACAACCGATGCGGTCTCGATGACCTTTGCCATTCCGCAGGAGTTGTCCGAGGATTACGCCTTCGCGCCGGGACAGTACCTGACCCTGCGAACAACGATGGACGGCGAGGAGGTTCGCCGCTCGTATTCAATCTGCTCGAGTCCCGACGATCGCGAGTTGCGCATCGCGGTGAAGAAAGTCGACGGCGGCGCGTTCTCGACCTGGGCGCTCGAAGACCTGAAATCCGGCGACGAGCTCGATGTCATGACGCCGACCGGCCGCTTCGGCGTGGCGCATGCACCCGATCAGGCGCGTGTTCATGTCGGATTCGCCGCGGGCTCAGGCATCACGCCGATCATGTCGATCATGCGCGGTATTCTCGCGCGTGAGCCGAACAGCCGCTTCTTTCTATTCTACGGCAACCGCACCGCCAACAGCGTGCTCTTCCGCGAGGCACTGGAGGAGCTGAAGGACCGCTTCATGGGCCGGCTCTCGGTGTTCCATGTTCTGTCGCAGGAAGAGCAGGACCTGCCGATCCTGTACGGGCGCCTCGACCGCGCGAAGGTTGAGGTGCTTTTGCGCGCGATGGTTCCGGCGGCGGCCGTCGATCATGTGTTCGTCTGCGGGCCGACCGCGATGAGCGAGGAGATCGAAAAGACGTGCCTCGATCTCGGCATTGCCGCCGATCGCCTGCATGTCGAGCGTTTCGTCTCCGGTCTCGGCG
>JBEIPX010000479.1:0-2661 GCA_040376815.1 Bradyrhizobiaceae bacterium | reverse complement strand
TCAGCGCCGAGGCGACTGCGACCTGCGTCGCCTTGGCCCGCTCGGCGGCGATGACGCGGACATCGCGCAGCGCTTCGAGCTCTTCCTCGATCGCCTGAATCCGCGTCGTTGCGTCGGTCAGTTCATCCGCAACCATCAGCGCCGCCATGACGGTGAGGCGCGCGTCGCCGATCTCGCCGAACTTGCCGCGCAAGCTCGTGATGCGCGATTCCAGGCTTTCGGCGAGCCGCAGCAGCCGCGCCTCCTGCCCCTCTTCACAGGCCATGCGATACTGCCGGCCGTTGATGGTGACGTTGATGTGGCTCACGGCGTTTCCCCCGGCTCAATCGCGTCCGGCTCGATCACCTCGCGGATGGTGGCGATGGCCGCATCGAGCTTGTCCGCGATCTCGCGATTGACGCGTTCCAGCGCACGCGATTGCACCAGCGCATTGTCGAGTTCGTTGGCGAGCCGCGAGCGATCCGCACCGAGCGCCTGGATGCGCGCCGCCAGTTCATCCTCGCCACGATCCGCCTCGACGCGCCGGTCGACTGCCGCCTCGAGCGCATCCAGCGCCGCGACAAGCCGCTTCGTCGCCGCCTCGATGTCGGCAGCAGGGTTCGTCCCGCCCTCGGGATGGGCAAAGTGTCTCGACTGGCGATCGGTCATGGCCAAGCGACGAGCATCCTCATGCCAATTCAAGCGTTTAGGGGTGAAAACTTACGTGACCTGCGAGGCCTTCGCAACGGCGGGCAGAAGCTATGCACCGCTAAGCGGTGGGTAGCCGGAATTGAGCCTTTTCGCGGCCTTGGACTCATCGGGAGCAGATGCTATCCCGCCTTTGCGCGATGTGCGGTCGCGCGGCCGTGCCTGACTTCAACGGCGCGTGCGCATCTTCAGCCCCCGGCGACTGCGGACGGATTTCATGACCCTGCGCGTTGATTCCTCGAAATTGGCCAACGCGATCCGCGCACTGGCGATGGATGCTGTCGAACAGGCGAAGTCCGGCCATCCCGGCCTGCCGATGGGCGCCGCCGACATCGCCACCGTGCTGTTCACCCAGTTCCTGAAATTCGACGCTGCCGATCCGGAATGGCCGGATCGCGATCGTTTCGTGCTCTCCGCCGGTCATGGCTCGATGCTGCTCTACGCGCTGCTGTACCTCACCGGCAACAAGACGATGACGATCGACGAGATCAAGCGCTTCCGCCAGTTGGGATCGATCACGCCGGGCCATCCGGAGAACTTCGTCACGCCGGGCATCGAGACCACCACCGGCCCGCTCGGCCAGGGCATCGCGACCGCCGTCGGCATGGCGATGGCAGAGCGCCATCTCGCCGCGCAGTTCGGCGGCGACCTCGTCGATCACTTCACCTACGTGCTCGCCTCCGACGGCGACCTGATGGAAGGCATCAGCCAGGAAGCGATCGCGCTCGCCGGACACCTCAAGCTCAACAAGCTGATCGTGCTGTTCGACGACAACGGCATTTCCATCGACGGCCCGCTGTCGATCGCGGACTCGGTCGACCAGATCGCGCGCTTCAAGTCGGCCGGCTGGGCCGCGGAGCGCATCGACGGTCACGATGCGAAGGCGATTGCCGACGCGATTTCGCGCGCACAGAAGGCGGATCGCCCGACACTGATCGCCTGCAAGACCATCATCGCTTACGGCGCGCCGACGAAAGCCGGCTCGGAGAAGTCGCACGGTTCGCCGCTTGGTGCGAACGAGATCGCCGGAACGCGCAAGAAGCTCGGCTGGGACGCGGCGCCGTTCGAAGTACCCGCTGATATTCTCGATGCCTGGCGCACTGCCGGTTCGCGCGGCGCCAGCCAGCGCGACGACTGGAGTCGCCGCCTGATGAATCGCGACGCGGCGACCCGCGCCGACTTCAGCCGCCGTATCACCGGCGAATTGCCGGTGCGCGCGCTCGCGGATGCGGTCGCCACGATGAAGGAAGCGCTCGCCGCCACGCCGAAGGAGATCGCGACGCGCACCTCGTCGGAGCAGGTGCTCGACGTGCTGACCGCCGCCGTGCCCGAAATGGTCGGCGGATCGGCCGACCTCACCGGCTCGAACAACACGCGCGCCAAGGGCATGGTGGCCTATTCCGCCGACAACTACGGCGGCCGCTTCGTGCACTACGGCATCCGCGAGCACGGCATGGCGGCCGCGATGAACGGCATGACGCTGCACGGCGGCATCATCCCCTACTCCGGCACGTTCCTCGTGTTCTCGGACTATCTGCGTCCGGCGCTGCGCCTCGCGGCGCTGATGGGCGAGCGCGCGATCCATGTGCTGACCCACGACTCGATCGGTCTCGGCGAAGACGGCCCGACGCATCAGCCGGTCGAACATCTGGCGGCGCTGCGCGCGATCCCGAACTGCAACGTGTTCCGTCCCTGCGACACGGTCGAAACGCTGGAGTGCTGGCAGCTCGCGCTCGAAGCAAAGGATCGTCCGAGCGTACTAGCGCTGACCCGTCAGAACCTGCCGCAGCTGCGCCTTACCAGCGACAAGGACAATCGCTGCGCCGCCGGCGCCTACGAACTCGCTGCTGCCGAGGGCGGCCCGGCGAAAGTCTCGATCTTCGCGTCGGGCTCGGAAGTCTCGGTCGCCATGGACGCCCGCAAGCTGCTCGCCGAGCGCGGCATTCCGGCCCGCGTTGTCTCCGTGCCCTGCAT
>JBEIPX010000539.1:0-2083 GCA_040376815.1 Bradyrhizobiaceae bacterium | reverse complement strand
TCGTGACGCAGCGCCTTCAGCAACCGCAGCACGCCGTTCTCGCGCGTCGCCGAACCCAGCAGCACCGGACAGATCAGCCCCTCACGCAGTTCGCGCACAAGATCGTCGAACACCGCATCGCGCGGCGGCGCGATATCTTCGAGCAGCTGCTCCATCAGCGCGTCGTCGTGATCGGCGAGCTTCTCCAGCATGGTGAAGCGCGCTTCCTTCTCGCGCGTGAGATCGTCGCCCTTCAGTTCGACGACTTCCGACGGCATGTGCTCGCGATAGACGAACGCGCGCTCAAGCGCGAGGTCGACAAAGCCCTGGATCAGTTCACCATTCCAGATCGGAATCTGCCGCAGCACCAGCGGCACGCGCGATGCCGGCTGCAAGGTCGCGAGCGTCTCGCGCACGCGCTTGTTCGCCTTGTCGATCTTGTTCAGGAACAGGAATCGCGGAATGCCGCGCTCTTCCAGTTCGCGCAGGATGATCTGCAATTGCGGCAGCTTCTTCTCGTCCGCCTCGCAGACGACGACTGCGGCATCGACCGCGGGCAGGCAGCTGCGCATGTCGTTCGCGAATTCGATCGAGCCGGGACAATCGAGGAAGGTATAGCTGTCGCCCATGAAGTTGACGGTCGCAGCCTGGAGCGAAGTGCTCATGCGCGGGCCGCCGGGACTGTTCGAATGGTTGCTGTTTGAGTGGTTATCGCCGGAGCGCGCTGAAGAACCGGTGCGCGCGAGGATGGCTTCGAGAAGTGTGGATTTGCCGCTCTGGAAGGGGCCCACCAATGCAATGCACCGGGGACCCGATCGTTGATTGCCCGCTTGATCGCTGTGGGAACTTCTGAGGTCGTGTGCCATTTTGCCGTCTCCATCTGGAGCTCGGCCCGCTTCGGATATTCACCCGGCGAAGTGGATCAGCGGTTCGCCGCCGGACCAATCCTAACTTCCCAGTCTAAGCGTATCCCCGTCGCAAAACCGTTCACCACTTTTGCGGAAGACGCTCATGCGGGTCGGCCCAAGGATCGTCTGCCCGTTTCCGGAGCTTGGCAAGCGGGAAACATGCCGCTGTGCAAGATGGAACACGATCAGAAACAACTTGTCCCGGACGCGATGCAGCGTGCAACGCTGCGTCGCAGAGCCGGGACCGTTACATCGGCAGTGGTCATCACGATCCCGGATCAGCTGTGCGTCATTTCATGCCGCACAGCGTCCGGGATAAGACGTTTTTGTCAGCGCCCCGGCGCCGGACGCAATTCCATGCTTTCCAGACCCGCGGCAGCACTGAGGCCGGTCTGGCCTTGCAGGCTGAGCGGCTGCAAGGCGAACGAATTCTGCGATCCGCCGACCAGCGCGTTGGCGCCGACACCGACGCCGACGGCAGCGCTCGCCTGCACGCCCGCATAGTTGCCGGAGAGGTCGCCGCGGCCGATCTGCTCGGTCGGCGCGAACACGCCCCATGCCAGACCCGACGCGCTGGTCGCGCCGATGTCGAGACCGAGCTTGCGGATGGTGGCGACATAATATCCCGGCGGGCGATCGCCGGAGCGGAAGACGCATTCCAGATTGGTGACCGAGCCGACGATGAAGCCGGTGCTCGATCCACCACGGCACTCAAGAACGCCGACCTGAACCCGCGACTGCGCCTGCGCGGCGGACGACGCGATCAGGGCCGCAACCGCGACACCGAGGGCAAGAGACAAACGGCGCATGAAGAACCTCCGGGCGATGCGAGCATGATCCGGAAAAGTGTGAAGCAGTTTTCCGAAAAAGATCATGCTCAAATAAAAAGGTAAAGCGTGACAGCGACTTGGCGTTCTCACGCTTCAGGTGTGATGCGAGGAAAACCTCCCACGCTGCCGGGCAACGTGTGGCGGCATTTATTCACACCGCACGCGAATGTTCAATGAAGCAGCCCGCCGCCGGCACGTATCAGGGTAAGCGAAAAGCAAGGGGCCCGCTTGCGCGGGCCCCTGACAACTCAGGCAGTTCTAAACCATCGCGATGCGGTTAGCCGGCCGGACGCAACTGGAGGCCGGCGATACCGGCCGACACATTGAGACCGGTCTGGCCCTGGATGCTGACCGGCTGGAGCGCGA
>JBEIPX010000507.1:0-2356 GCA_040376815.1 Bradyrhizobiaceae bacterium | reverse complement strand
GCGGTCGAACACGTCGCCCTGTTTCGGGGTGACGCCGGGGCGGCCGGCGAGCTTATCCGGGTTGCGGGCGATGCCGGTGACGCTGTGGCCGCGGCGCAGCAATTCGTCGACGATTCGCGATCCGGCATTGCCCGTCGCACCGATTACGGCGATATTCATGAAAATCCCTCACATGTTAAATATAGGTCGCTATAGGTGACCAGATATTCGAAAGTGAGCGGATTGAAAGAAGGCACTTTGCCAAGACCAGATGACCCTGGAGTAACCGATGCAGCCCGGCGATCCCTATTCAGACCGTTGCCCGACCCGCCTGATCCTCGACCGGGTCGGCGACAAATGGGCCGTGCTCATTCTCGGGCTGCTCGCGGAACAGCCGACGCGCTTCAACCAGCTGCGGCGGACCATCCAGGGCATTTCGCAGAAGATGCTGTCGCAGACGCTGAAGAGTCTCGAGCGCGACGGGCTGGTGAAGCGGCGCGCGATCGCGACCGTGCCGGTGACGGTCGAGTATTCGATCACGCCGCTCGGGCGCACGCTCGCGGAAGCGGTCGATCCGCTGCGGCTGTGGGCGGAAGGCAATGTGAAGGAAGTGCTGGCGGCGCAGCGGCGCTACGATCAGACGGACAAGCCTCGCGCGGCGATGTAGCGCGCAATCAGGGGCGGCCGGTCGCCTTCGCGAGTTCGACCTCGACGCGCAGTTCGATTTCGGCAAGCACCTGGTCGAGGCCCGCATCGCCGGACGAGGTTTTCAGGTCGGCGGCAGCCGTGCGCAGACGCTGCACGGTCGAATTGTCGAGCGAGCCCGACAAGAGGCCGATCTTGAGATCGTCGAGCACGTCGAGCGCGGTGCGTCCCCGCTTGACCGAGCGCTGGCGGCGTTGCGCGGGATCTTCATCGACGCTCTGCATCGCCAGCAGCGCGTCGATGCTGCCGGCGGCGCGCGGCGGCGCGGCGGTTCGTGTTTCGGAAGAGGACGAAAGGTCGGGCAGCGAGAAGCCGGTCGAGCCGGTTCTGCGGCTGTTGTTCGGCGATCCGATGGTCGCGCCGTTCGGTCCGTAGATGCGCATGGTTGCTCTCGCAATGGCTGCGGTGCCGATACGCAGTGACGCTAGCGCCGCGATCTGAACCTCGCCTTACAGAGGAACCTCCACTTTTATGGTTAATGAAGCGTAAACCGCCCGGCAATTTCTGCCGCATCCGGCAAGTTCGGCGGCCCGCGCAACGCGGCCGGTCGAAGGTGCGATTCAATTTCCTCAATTGTCTCAGGCATTTGATTCCGCGCGCGGCGTGGCACGCCCTTCGCATAGTCCTTCCTGATCGAGCCGCATGGGGAGCATGAGGCGGGATCGGAAGACGGCCTCGCGGGGAGCAGAGGATGCCAGTTTCATTTACCCATCGTGCGTTGTGTGCACGCGTTGCCCGGATCGCCGGCGCAGCTCTGGTGCTGCTCGCGTGTGGCGCGGTTTCGGCCCAGGCGACCTCGCGGATCAAGGACCTCGCGAACATCGAAGGCGTGCGCCAGAACCAGCTGATCGGCTACGGCCTCGTGGTCGGCCTCAACGGCACCGGCGATACCCTCAACAACATCCCTTTCACCAAGCAGTCCCTGCAGGCGATGCTGGAGCGCATGGGCGTCAATATCCGCGGCGCCACCATCCGCACCGGCAACGTCGCCGCCGTGATGGTCACCGGCAACCTGCCCGCCTTCTCGACCCAGGGCACGCGCATGGACGTGACCGTGTCGGCGATGGGCGATGCGAAAAATCTTCAGGGCGGCACCCTGCTCGTCACCCCTCTCCTCGGTGCCGACGGCAACGTCTATGCCGTTGCCCAGGGCTCGCTCGCGATCGGCGGCTTCGCCGCAGAAGGCGACGCGGCGAAGATCACCCGCGGCGTGCCGACCGTCGGCCGCATCGCCAACGGCGCGATCATCGAGCGCGAAATCGAATTCGCACTGAACCGGCTGCCGAACGTGCGCCTCGCGCTGCGCAACGCGGACTTCACCACGGCGAAGCGCATCGCGGCCGCAGTCAACGACTTCCTCGGCACCAAGACAGCCGAACCGGTCGATCCGTCGACGGTTCAGCTCAGCATTCCCGCCGAATTCAAAGGCAACGTCGTCGCGCTGCTGACCGAAATCGAGCAGTTGCAGGTCGAACCGGATCTCGCGGCGAAGATTGTCATCGACGAACGCTCCGGCATCATCGTCATGGGACGCGACGTGCGCGTGGCGACGGTCGCCGTCGCGCAAGGCAATCTCACGGTTTCGATTTCCGAAAGTCCGCAGGTCAGTCAGCCGCAACCGCTGTCACGCGGACAGACCGTCGTCACCCCGCGAACCCGCGTCGGCGTGCAG
>JBEIPX010000176.1:0-6461 GCA_040376815.1 Bradyrhizobiaceae bacterium | reverse complement strand
CCACCGCGCACTGATTTTCGCGTTCTATAATTTCGTGCGCACCGCCGACGATATCGCCGATCACGCAACGTTGACGCCCGACGAAAAACTCGCGCTGCTCGATCAGCTCGATGCCGAACTGACCGGCACCGGAGACGGCCAGCCCGAGGCACTGAACCTTCGCCGCGCATTCGCCGAGCGCGGCATGGCGCCGCGCCATGCGCGCGACGTGCTGACAGCATTCCGCATGGACGTGATCAAGCTGCGTTACGCCAATTGGGACGAACTGATCCACTACTGCAATTACTCGGCGATGCCGGTCGGCCGCTTCATGCTCGATGTGCATGGCGAGAGCACGTCGACCTGGGTGATGTCGGATGCGCTCTGCGCGGCGTTGCAGATCAATAATCATTTGCAGGACTGCCGCGACGACTATCGCAACCTCAACCGCGTCTACATCCCGCAGGATGCAATGACCGCGAAGGGCGTCACGGTCGAGATGCTGAACAACGACAAGTCGCCGCCGGCGCTGCTGTCGCTGATCCACGAGCTCGCGCACCGCACCGAAGCGCTTCTGCACGAGAGCGACGGATTCTCGCCGAGCATCCGGGATACGCGGCTTGCGCTCGAGGTCTCGGTGATCCAGGCGTTTGCGCTGCGCATCGTGCGCATGCTGCAAACCCGCGATCCGCTCGCCGACCGCGTGCACTTGTCGAAGTTCGAGCTGATCGGGCTCAGCGTCAGTGCGATGCTCTCGGGCTTGCTGCGCCGTGGCGGCGGGCGCGGCCCTGTCTCGACCCCGTCGCGGACGTAAAACAATGACCGCGATCCCGCATCACGCCGAGCAAGCGACGCCGCAGGGTTCTGCGTCGGGCAGCTCGTTCTATGCGGCGATGCGCATCCTGCCGCAAGCGCAGCGCGATGCGATGTTCCTGATCTATCAGTTCTGCCGTCAGGTCGATGACATCGCCGACTCGACCGCGCCGCGCGCCGATCGCCTCGCCGAGCTTGCGCAGTGGCGCAAGGATCTCGACGCGCTCTACGCGGGCAATCCGCCGGCGAAGCTGCGTGGCTACGTCGCGCCGATCGCGCAGTTCGGCCTGCGCAAGGAAGATTTCCTCGCCATCGTCGACGGCATGGAAATGGACGTACCGCAGGATATTCGCGCGCCGGACTGGGCGATGCTCGATCTCTACTGCGATCGCGTGGCGAGCGCGGTGGGACGCTTGTCGGTGCGCGTGTTCGGCCTGCCGGAAGACGACGGCATCGCGCTCGCGCACAATCTCGGCCGCGCGCTGCAGCTCTCGAATATTCTGCGTGACCTCGACGAGGACGCGTCTATCGGCCGGCTCTATCTGCCGCGCGAGGCACTCGTTGCCGCGGGGATCACGTCGACCGATCCGCTCGTCGTCGCAGCCGACCCGAACGTTCCGAAAGCATGCGCGCCGGTGCTTGGAAAGGCGCAGGCCTATTTCGTGGTGGCGGACGAGATCATGGCGCGGCACCCGCGCAAGATCGTGCGCGCGCCACGCATCATGTCGAAATACTATCACGCCATTCTCGACCTCGTCGTCGCGCGCGGGTTCGCCCTGCCGCGCGCTCCCGTGAAGCTGAGCAAGGCCGCCAAGCTCGGCATTCTCCTGCGTTACGCGATCATCTGATGCAAAAGACCGTCCACATCATCGGCGCCGGCGTGTCCGGTCTGTCCGCCGCGATCAAGCTCGCCAATGCCGGCTATCGCATCGAGGTCCATGAGGCGACGACGACGGCCGGCGGCCGCTGCCGTTCATACTATGACGCCGCGACCGATCTCGTGATCGACAACGGCAATCACCTGCTGCTGTCGGGCAACCATCACGCGCTAGCCTATGCGCGCTCGATCGGCACCGAAGCCGGACTTGAAGGTCCCGCCGAAGCCGAGTTCCCGTTCATGGATATCAAGAGCGGCAAAAAATGGCTGCTCCGGCTCGGCAACGGACGTTTGCCGACCTGGGTACTCGATCCGAACCGCCGCGTGCCCGACACGACGCTGATGGATTATCTCCGCCTCGCGCCGCTGGTGTGGGCACCGGCAAGCCGTCTCGTCGGCGATGCCATTCCGTGCGAGGGCACGCTCTACCAGCGCCTCGTGCAGCCGCTGCTGCTTGCGGCGCTCAACGTCGATCCGCCGCACGGCTCGGCCGGGCTTGCGGGCGCGATCGTGCGCGAGACGCTCTTGATGGGCGGGCAGGCATGCCGGCCGCTGGTTGCGTCGAAGGGGCTCAGCGCCGTGCTGGTCGAGCCCGCGATCGAGCAGCTCAAGGCCCGCGGCATGGGCGTCCACTTTATGCACGAGCTCCACGCGATCGAGCGGACCGGCGAGCGGGCCATGACCCTTGATTTCGGGGCCGACAAGATCGCGCTCGGCGAGGGTGATGCGGTGGTGCTTGCGGTTCCCGCCAAGCCTGCCGCGACCCTGATTCCGGGACTGACCGGCCCGACCAGGTTCCGGGCCATCGTCAATGCCCATTTCCGCTACAATCCGCCCCCTGGGCAGCCGCCGATTCTCGGGGTGGTCGGGGGGCTGGTTGAGTGGCTTTTCGCGTTCCCTCAGCGCCTATCCGTGACCATCAGCGACGCCGACCGGCTGATCGACAAGCCCCGCGAGGCACTTGCGAAGGCGATCTGGGACGATGTTTGCAGGGCGTCCGGAATTGGGACGCCGGAACTGCCCAAATGGCAGATCGTCCGGGAGCGGCGGGCCACGTTCGAGGCCACCCCGGAGCAGCATGCGCTGCGGCCGGGCCCCCATATCGGCATGAAAAACCTGTTTCTTGCAGGCGATTGGACTGATACGGGGTTGCCAGCGACGATTGAGGGATCGATCCGGTCCGGGCACCGCGCGGCGGACCTGGTTCAGGGGGCGGCTTAAGCGCGCATGGTCCCGGAAAGCATGCCCTCGGGCTTGACCCGAGGGTGGGTTTTTTCGGACCAGACCATGCGCCGGGAATAGCGACCAATCGAACGATAGAGCATGACAGATCAGACCATCATTTCCGGCCCCGCGCTGGAGAGCAGCATCGTTTCGGCGACCAATTCCCTGCTGACGCACCGGCAGGCGGATGGCCATTGGGTGTTCGAGCTCGAAGCCGATGCCACGATACCGGCCGAGTACGTGCTGATGCGGCACTACTTCGCCGAGCCGGTCGATGCCGAACTCGAGCGCAAGATCGCCGCGTACCTGCGCCGCATCCAGGGCGAGCATGGCGGCTGGGCGCTGTTTCAGGACGGCGCCTTCGACATGAGCGCCAGCGTGAAGGCCTACTTCGCGCTGAAGATGATCGGCGACAGCGTCGATGCTCCGCACATGAAGCGTGCCCGCGAAGCGATCCTCGCGCGCGGTGGCGCCGAACGCTCGAACGTGTTCACCCGCATCCTGCTCGCGCTGTTCGGCGTTCTGACGTGGAAGGCCGTGCCGGTGATGCCGGTGGAGATCATGCTGCTGCCGCGCTGGTTTCCGTTCCACATGATCAGGGTGTCGTACTGGGCGCGCACGGTGATGGTGCCGCTGTTCGTGATCATGGCGCTGAAGCCGCGCGCGAAGAATCCAAAAGGTATCTCGATCCCCGAACTGTTCACGCAGCCGCCGGAGACGATCGGCATGGCGCCGAAGGCTCCGCACCAGAAGGCGGGCTGGTTCTACTTCTTCGCCGGCGTCGATAGCCTTTTGCGCATCGTCGAGCCGTATTTTCCGAAAGGCCTGCGCAAGCGCGCCACCGATCGCGCGGTGGCGTTCGTCACCGAGCGTCTCAACGGCGAGGATGGCCTCGGCGCCATCTTCCCGGCGATGGTCAACAGCCTGATGATGTACCGCGAACTCGGCTATCCGGCGGACCATCCGCTGCCGGCGATCGCGCGCAAGTCGATCGACAAGCTGCTCGTCATCAAGGACGACGAAGCCTATTGCCAGCCGTGCGTCTCACCGGTGTGGGACACGGCGCTGACCTGCCACGCGCTGCTGGAAGCCGGCGGCGAGGAGGCACTCGCGAAGTCGAAGGCCGGGCTCGACTGGCTCAAGCCGCTCCAGGTGCTCGACGTCAAGGGCGACTGGATCGAGAAACGGCCGAACGTGCGGCCGGGCGGCTGGGCGTTCCAGTACAACAACGCGCACTATCCCGACCTCGACGATACCGCGGTCGTGGTGATGGCGATGGATCGCGTCAAACGCGACAAGCAGACCGGTGAATACGACACTGCGATCGCGCGCGGCCGCGAGTGGATCGAGGGTCTGCAGAGCAAGAACGGCGGCTGGGCTGCGTTCGATGCCGACAACCTCGAATACTACCTCAACAACATCCCATTCTCCGATCATGGCGCGCTGCTCGATCCGCCCACGGAGGATGTCACCGCGCGCTGCATCTCGATGCTGGCGCAGCTTGGCGAGACGCAGGCCAATCCGGCGGTCGCCGCGGGCGTGAAGTACCTGCGCGATACCCAGCTCGCCGATGGTTCCTGGTACGGCCGCTGGGGCCTCAACTACATCTACGGAACCTGGTCGGTGCTCTGCGCGCTGAACGCCGTCGGCGTGCCCCACAGCGATCCGATGATGCGCAAGGCGGTCGCGTGGCTGGTCTCGGTCCAGAACGAGGACGGCGGCTGGGGCGAGGATGGAATCAGCTACCGTCTCGACTATCGCGGGCTGGAAAAGGCGCCCAGCACCGCCTCGCAGACGGCATGGTCCTTGCTTGCTTTAATGGCGGCAGGCGAGGTCGCGAATCCGGCGGTCGCGAAGGGTGTGGCCTATCTGATGAAGACGCAGGGGAAGGACAGCCTGTGGGACGAGGCGCGCTATACGGCGACCGGATTCCCACGCGTATTTTACCTGCGCTACCACGGCTATCCGAAGTTCTTCCCGGTTTGGGCATTGGCGCGGTACCGGAATCTCAATAATAGTAACTCCCGCACTGTAGGGGTCGGAATGTGACCATTGGGGCTTTGGGGACCACGGGCGCCGGCGAAGGGCGTCCTGTGCTGATCGTGACGGGGCTTGCCCAGGAAGCGCGGATTGCCGCAGGACCCGGCATGTCGGTGATCTGTAGCAGCAGCAATCCGCATCAGCTGCGCTCGATCCTGAGCGATTTCGATCACTCCAGCATCCGCGGCATCATCTCGTTCGGCGTCGCCGGCGGGCTCGATCCGATGCTGCGCTCGGGCGATATCGTGGTCGCGACCGAAGTGGTTTCGGGCGATCAGTGCTGGCAGGCGGAAACCGGCTTCACCGGCGATCTCGTCACCAATACCAATCTCGGCCGCCGCCAGCTGGCGCGCGGCATTCTGGCGGGTGTCGAAGAGGTCGTGGTCGGCCCGAAGGGCAAGGCCGCTTTGCGTGCCCGCACGGGTGCCGCCGCCGTCGACATGGAGAGCCACATCGCCGCTCATTATGCGGAGGACAAGGGCCTGCCGTTCGCGGCGCTGCGCGTCATCAGCGATCCGGCCTCGCGTGCGCTTCCCGCGCTCGCGGTCGATGCGCTGAAGCCGTGCGGCAATATCGATCCGTGGAAGGTGATGAAGGGAATCGCCCGCAATCCGGGTGCGATCCCCTCGCTGATGTCGACGGCGCGGGATTTCAACCGCGCCCTCGATGGCTTACGCGGCTGTCGCGGCTTTCTGTTTGGTGGCCTTTTCGGTGGCCTCGTCACTGCGGATCTCTGACAGCTTCTTCTGAACCTGCTCGGAGAAGATGTACTGCGCCGGACGCTGGTCCTTCATGCTGATTTCCGGCGCCATCGGACCCGACGTCCGCACACCCTTGATCGCGAGCCATGCCGCCTTCAGCGGATTGTCGAACGCTGCCTGGGCCGCGGTCGGCTCGTAGCCGCAATGCGCCATGCAGTTGGCGCACTTCTCGTACTTGCCGGTGCCGTAGGTGTCCCAGTCGGTGGTGTCCATCAATTCCTTGAAGGTCTTGGTGTAGCCTTCGCCGATCAGGTAGCACGGCTTCTGCCAGCCGAAGATGTTGCGCGCGGGCATGCCCCACGGCGTGCAGTGGAATTCCTGGTTGCCGGCGAGGAAGTCGAGGAACATGCTCGAGTGCATGAAATTCCACTTCTTGCCCTTGCCGCGCGCGAACACGTCGCGGAACAGGTTCTTGGTCTTGGTGCGGTTCAGGAAGTGCTCCTGATCCGGCGCGCGCTCGTAGGCGTAGCCGGGCGACATCGAGACGCCGACACCGAGTTCGGTCGTGTAATCGAGGAACTTGGCGATTTCTTCCGCCGAGTGGCCGTCGAAGATCGTCGCGTTGACGTTGACGGTGAAGCCTTTGGCCTTCGCCGCCTTGATCGCGGAGACGGCGCGGTCGAACACGCCCTTCTGCGACACTGCCTTGTCGTGATGATCCTTGAGGCCGTCGAGGTGCACCGAGAAGAACAGGTACGGCGACGGCTCGAACAGGTCGAGCTTCTTCTCGAGCAGCAGCGCGTTGGTGCAGAGCGAGACGAACTTCT
>JBEIPX010000377.1:0-3598 GCA_040376815.1 Bradyrhizobiaceae bacterium | reverse complement strand
TCGTGACGGCGACCGGATGCAGGATTTCCTTTCCGGGCGTCGCCGCATCGATCAGGAGCGGCATCAGAGCGACACCGGCAGAGAGCGCCGTCATCAACACCGGCGTCAGCCGTTCGAGGCTGCCGCGCACCACCAGCGCCCGGCCAAACGGGAGATTCTCCTGCACGGCGAGATTGATGATGTGACTGATCTTGAGGATGCCGTTGCGGGCGGCGATTCCGGTCAGCGTGATGAAGCCGACCATCGACGCCACCGAGAGCGGCTGGCCGGCAAGCCAGAGTGCGGTGACCGAGCCGATCAGGGCGAGCGGCACGCTGCCCATCACGATCAGCGCGAACGCCACCGACCGGTAGCGGCTGTAGAGAATGGCGAAGATCAGCGACAGCGACAGCAGCGACAGGACACCGATGGTGCGGCTTGCCTCTTCCTGCGCCTTGAAGGTGCCTTCGAGCTGCGCGTAGAAACCCTCCGGCAGCCGCGTCGTGGCAAGCACCTGGCGGATGTCGTCGGCGATCTTCGCGGAACTCGCACGGCCGCCGATGTTGGCGAAGACCGCCACACGGCGGCGGCCGTTCTCGCGCAAAATCTGGTTTGGCCCCTCGGTCTCCTTGATCTCGGCGAGTTGCCGCGCCGGCACCCAGCCGGCCGGAGTTTCGATCAGCAGATCGCCGAGGCGCTGCGTAGTGCGCAGGTTGTCCTGCAAACGCAGCACCACGTCGAATCGGCGGAAACCATCAACAACGCGTGATACCACGCGCCCGTTCGACAGACGGCTCACCTGATCGACCACTGCCGCCGGCGGCACGCCGTAAAGGGCTGCCCGGCTGTAATCGACACGGATTTCAAGCTGCGGGATCAGTACCTGCTTTTCCGACTGGAGATCAGCCAGTCCCGGGATATCCGCGAGCTTGCTCCGGATCAGTTCCGCGGATGCGCGTAACGCATCGAGATCCTCGCCGAAAATCTTCACCGCAACGTCGGCGCGCACGCCCGACAGCATATGATCGAGCCGGTGCGAGATCGGCTGGCCGACATTGATCACTGCCGGCAGTACCGAGAGCTGCGCGCGGATATCCGCCACCACCTCCTCCTTGCTGTGAGCCGAGGGACGCAGGTTGATTTCGAGATCGGACGAATGCACGCCCTCCGCATGCTCGTCGAGTTCGGCGCGGCCGGTACGGCGGCCGACCGTCTTCACTTCGGGCACGGCAAGCACCAGCCGCTCTGCGATCAGCCCGACGCGATGGGATTCGGCCAGCGACGTCCCCGGATTGAACAGCACGTTGATGGTGAACGTGCCTTCGTTGAACGGCGGCAGAAACGCGCGCGGTAGCATAAACGCCGCGATTGCTGCGAGCGCCACCGCCGCGAGCGTTGCTGCCATCAGCGTGCGCTGATAGCGAAATGCCATGTCGAGCAGCGCAACGTTGCCCCGCTTCAGCACGCGCACCAGTGCGCTGTCGCCGTGCTCGAGCCGCTTGATACCGGGCAGCATGTAGTAAGCCATCACCGGCGTCAGCGTTATCGACACCAGAAGGCTCGCGAGGATCGAGATGATGTAAGCCTGGCCGAGCGGCGTGAACAGCCGGCCCTCGATGCCCGACAACGCGAACAGCGGCACGAACACCAGTACAATGATGATCGTCGCATAGACGATGCCTGAACGGACCTCCTGCGACGCGGAGACGACCACATCGAACACGCTCTTCGGATCGGCGAGCGCGCGGTTCTCGCGCAAGCGCCGGAAGATGTTCTCGACATCGACCACGGCATCGTCGACCAGTTCGCCGATCGCAATCGCAATACCGCCGAGTGTCATGGTGTTGATCGAGAGGCCTAAGGCATAAAAGATCACCGCCGTGGTCAGGATCGAGACCGGGATCGCCGCCAGTGAAATCGCCGTCGTCCGCCAGTTGAGCAGGAAGGCAAAAAGCACCACCGCGACCACAAGTCCCGCTTCGAGCAGCACACGTTCGACATTGCCGATCGACGTCTCGATGAAGTTAGCCTGCCGGAACACGATCTGGTCGGCCTTGATGCCTTGCGGCAGCGACGCCGAGAGTTCTTTCAACGCCTGCTCGATCTCGCGCGTCAGCTTGATGGTATCGACGTTCGGCTGCTTCTCGACTGAGACGATCACCGACGGCTGCCCCATGAAGCCGGCTTCGCCGCGCTTCACCTTCGGCGCGAACGCCACCTCGGCAACCTGCCGCAGATACACCGGCCCGCCGTTGACCTGCGCGACGACGACGTTGCGCAGATCGTCGAGACTTGTGGTGCGGCCGATATTGCGGATCAGATACTCGCGCGCGTGCTGATCGGTGAAGCCGCCGCCGGTATTGACGCCGAACTGGTTCAGCGCCGTCTGCACCTGCTCGTAGGTGACGCCGAGGCTGCGCAGCGCCGGCGGGCTCGGCGATATGCGATACTGGCGAACCTCGCCACCGATCGGGATCACCTGCGCGACGCCTGGAATTGTCAGAAGCCGCGGCCGGACGACGAAGTCCGCGGCCTCGCGCACCTCCATTGCCGATGCGGAGCCGCTGGTCATCGCGATCAGGAGGATCTGTCCCATGATCGAGTTCACGGGCCCCATCTGCGGCGTGGTGCCGAGTGGCAGTTGCGGCCGGATCAGCGACAGCCGCTCGGATACCTGCTGTCGGTTCCGGTAGATGTCGGTGCCCCAGTCGAATTCGACATAGACGATCGACAGGCCGATGCCGGACACCGAACGCACGCGCGCGACGCCGGGCAGCCCGTTCATCTGTGTTTCGATCGGAAAGCTGACGAGCTGCTCGACTTCCGGCGGCGCCAGGCCTTCCGCCTCGGACAGGATCGTGACGGTCGGCTTATTGAGGTCGGGGAACACGTCGACCGGCAGCCGGCTGGCACTGACAATGCCGAGCGCGATCAGGACGAGCGAGGCCGCAATGACCAGAAGGCGGTTGCGCAGCGATTGAGTAACGAGAAATCGGAACATCAGCGCGCCCTCACCGGACCTGGCCGAGCAGCTCGGCGCCCTGCACTACGAGGCGAGCGCCGTCGGCAAGGCCCGACGCAACGAACACGCGCTCACCATCGAGCGGCTCGATTCGCACCACGCGGGGCTCGAAACGCTCCGCTGTCACATGCTCGTAGACCACGTCCTGACCGTTCGCATTACGCACGAGGCTGGCGCGCGGAATGGCCATTCCCGTCTTCTCCTCCGTCGTCGTCGCAAGCACCGTCACGAATTGGCCGGCGCGCAGGCCGGCGACATTGCCGGTGATCGCAAACTGCACCGGGATCGACTGGTTGCGGTCGGCAAAGCCCGCGCCCTGATAGGAGAGCGGCACGGCGCGGCCGTCGCCCGGCTTCGCACTGGCGCTGTGCACGCCGGTGAGCGCGTCAAAGCTGCGCGCCTCGACCCATAGCCGCGTCGGCTCGATGATGTGGAAGATGATCGCGTTCGTTTGCGCCATCTGCCCGGCCACCGGTGTTCCTTCGGCGATAACGCCGTCGATCGGCGCGGTCAACGCTTCCGGTTGGCGCCGCGCGCTCTCAATCGAGACGCGCCGATCCCGCAAACCCTTGAGTTCAAGCTGCGCTTCCTCCAGCT
>JBEIPX010000407.1:0-3289 GCA_040376815.1 Bradyrhizobiaceae bacterium | reverse complement strand
GAACTGCAAGGCATCAAGTTTCGCGTGGTCAGCGTGGCAGACGGCTCCGCGAAGAAGGTGCGCATCGTGCCGCAAGGACTGAGCATCGATAACGCGCCGGTTGAAAAAGCCATCGATGGCGCGATCCAAAGGGCTGAGGTCGCGGACATGAACAATGACGGCTCGCCGGAGATCTATGTTTCGATCCGCTCGCCGGGCCGTGGCCGTCCCGGAGGGCTGGTTGCCTACAGCGCCAATCGCAAGAAGTCGTTGAGCGAAATCTACTTGCCGCCGCTCGCGGACGACAAGATCGCATCGAAGGGCTATCAGGGCGGCGACGAATTCGCGGTGGGAGAAAACGCCCTTCTTCACCGCTTTGCCATCTACGATGGATCTGGCCCCGACGCAAAGCCGACGGGCAAGACCCGCCAGCTTCAGTACAAGCTTCGCACCGGAGAAGCCGGCTGGGTTCTCAGAGTTGACAAGAAAACAGAGTACTGACCGCGGACGATTTGCTCGCGTGCAGACTATCACCTAGCCTTGCTCCGATTGCTTTTTTAAAGGAGGTCATTTGATGAGGATTTTATTGACCGCTGCGCTGACGACCGTTTTGACCTGCGTTGCATCACAGCACGCATCGGCGCAGCCCGTCGAACGCATCGTTGGACCGTCCGGAAATGCCTTGAACGTCGTCAAATGCAAGGGCAGCAGCAGGCCGTGCATGACGCAGGCAAGCCAGATCTGTCGCGGCTCATACCAGGTCTATGACAGCGAGAGTCACGCCGGCGGCTTGGTCGCTGACACTGTCCCCGGTCCCGTGACCTGGTATTCAATGACGTTTGGCTGCGGACGATCCGACGGCCGTTTGCCAAGATTTAGATTCACCGGCCCGGTGTACGAGCCGCCGCCCGTGTATGTTCCGCCGCAGCGGTACCGCGATGATCGCGACCAACGATATCGGCGCGACTACTATTATCGCTGACCATCATCCGCGATTCTTCAAACCTCAACCGTCTCGAATTCCGCCGGCAGGATGACCTCGAGCAGTTCGCAGTCGTCCGAATAGTCGGTGATCACGTGCTTGATCTTCGGCGGCTGCGTCCATGCGCTGCCCTCGCGCATGGTGATCTCCTGGTGATGGCCGAGCTTGGTCTTCACCCAGCCCTTCAGCACGTAGACCATCTGAAACTCGGTATCGTGGTAATGCAGCTTCGACACCACCTTCGGATCGCACGGCTCGGTGAAGCGCAGCACATGCGCGCGCACCATGCCGTTCGAGGCTTCGACGATGCCGAGATCGCGATACTGCGCGTAGGTGCGCAGGCCGCTTTCGAAATCGTTGTTGCAGTAATGGCTGACGGCGACCTTCTGCGGCGGCCGCGCGGTCTTCTGAGGTGCCGCAGCGGCGGGAACAGCGTGCACCTTGCGCGTGCCGGGCTTGCGGCGCGCCGTGCTTGTCGCGGGCTTCGCGGCAGCTTTCTTCGCCGCAGGCTTTTTCGCCGATCGCTTCGCGGCGGATGCCTTTGCCGCCGGCTTGCGCGCGGCGCGTGATTTCCCTGTGCTGCCCGCTTTGGCTTTGCTTGCGGGCTTCGCTTTTGTTTTCTTCTTGGCCATCGAAAATCTCCTTGATCCGCGTGCAAGCTTAGCCGCCGCTGCCAGAGGCGGCAATGCGGCGGACGCAATGGAGACCATCGCATCCGCCGCTGTACGCCTTGCTTTTTCACATATCCGATACAGCGCCAAGTGCGTCGCGGATGGCGATCTCGACCGGCGAATAGTTGCGATCGTCACGCACAAGCTGCAACGGCTTCGCTGGGAGCAGCGGCGGTTGCGCCATGAAGCGCGGGCGTGTTCCGCGATGCGGTTGCGCCGCATGCACCAGGAACGGATGGCAGAGATAGACCGTCCCCGCCTCTCCCGTCGCCAGCACCTCGGCCTCGCCGTGATCGGCGAACGCGCCCTGTGCGAGAAGATCGCCGAGCGACAATCCTGCCTCGCCCGCGGGCGCGAGCGTTCGCGCCATGCGGCGATGCGAACCGGCGCGGATGCGTGTCGGCGCATCGTGCTCTCCGGCGTCCGAGAACAGGAACAGCATCAAGAGCGCACGGCCGCGCGAGGTGACATTCGCCCGCCACTGCATGAAGTCCGGATTCTCCGTGCCGAAGCTGACATCGATATGCCAGCCGGCGTCGCCCGGATCGTCGGGTAACGGAAACCGCACCGGAAACGTGCCGAGGCTACCGGGCGCGAGCCATCGGCCCGCACCGGCGAGACTATCGAACGCGGCGTGAAGCTGCGGCGTGTTCGCAGCCGCACGAAACGGCGCGTGTGCATAATCGCCGAGCCGGATGACGGGCTTTGTCCATGTCGCAGGATCGTGCGGATCGCAGCCGGTATCGCGCCAGAGAATGGCGCGGCCTTCGTCCGCGAGCGCGCGCGGAAACGCGTTCTCGATCTTGAGAAAGCCGTTCGAGATGAAGTGATCGATTTGCGCGGCATCGAGCGCGCGCGTGATGGGCGTGTCGGGCATGTGTTTGCTCTTCGAATGTCAGGAATGACAAATGTCAGGAATCATCGCGGGCTGCCGCTGAAGGCATCCCGGTGCAACGCCGGCCGTCGATCGGCCGATCCTGATCAGGCGAGGAAGAAAACCGTTGCGCTGTGAGCAAACATCATCATCGGCACTGCGTGCCGCAGACCCGTGGCAATTTCAAGGTGCGCGCACGTGTCCCGCAAAAGCGGGCACCGGTTTTGCGATCAGCACACGCGCAAAACAAACATCCGCCGCGCGCACGCGCCTTGAATCAATGCAACCGGAACACCCCGTCGACCGCGCGCAGTTCCGCTGGCTTGATCAGCCGCGAGTGCGCGACCGTCACCGCGACCAGCGGGCCTTCGAGCTTCTCCTGCCAGAAGGCGAGGAAATCCTGAAGCGCCGGGAATTTCGGGAACATGTCGTAGTTCTGCCAGACGTAGCTTTGCAGCAGCCAGTGCCGGTCGGGCCGGCGATAGAGGATTTCGGCGGTGGTCAGGCCGTAGCCGCCGAGCTGCTTCTTGAAGTCGTCAGACGCGGTACGCGGAATGCTCGAAGTCGACACCATGTCATTCTCCATGGTGAGGAGCGTCGCGCTTTGTCAGGCAGCAGCGGGACGCGCTCACCCAGTTAGGAGCGTGATGCCGCCGCGAGAGGGTCTCGATCCCGATTCCACGTCGCGTGACAGCACGCTTGCATGAAATTTGACGCAGTACGTGTGAGCATCACAAGCCTAAAAGTTGAATAAAGTGTTGATATTCAGGGCGTTAGCAGCAT
>JBEIPX010000493.1:0-2515 GCA_040376815.1 Bradyrhizobiaceae bacterium | reverse complement strand
TTACCACCTATCTCGAAAGCGCGTTGACCTCCGAATTGCAGGGCAATCTCGTGGACATCTGCCCGGTGGGCGCGCTGACCTCGAAGCCGTATGCGTTCGCGGCGCGTCCGTGGGAACTGGGCAAGACCCAGTCCATCGACGTGATGGATGCCGTCGGCTCGAATATCCGCGTGGATTCACGCGGCAAGGAAGTGCTGCGCATTCTTCCCCGCGTCAATGAGGCGATCAACGAGGAATGGATTTCCGACAAGACGCGCCACATCGTCGACGGCCTGCGCACGCAGCGGCTGGATCGGCCGTACATCCGCGAGAACGGCAAGCTGCGCCCGGCGTCGTGGCCTGAAGCGTTCACGGCGATTGCTGCAAAGGCTGGCCGCCTCGACGGCAAGCGCATCGGCGCGATCGCCGGCGATCTCGCCGCGGTCGAGGAAATGTACGCGCTGAAGGAACTGCTGGCGAAGTTCGGTTCGCAGAACCTCGCTATCGAGGGCGGTCATGCCTTCGATCCGGCGCTCGGCCGCGCCAGCTATATCTTCAACCCGACCATCGTTGGCATCGAGCAGGCGGACGCGCTGCTGATCGTCGGCTCCAATCCGCGCAGGGAAGCGGCGATCCTCAATGCCCGCATCCGCAAGCGCTGGCGCACTGGCCAACTCAAGGTCGCGGTGATCGGCGAGAAGACCGACCTAACCTATGGCTACGATTATCTCGGCGCGGGTCCGGACACGCTGGCTGAGGTCATCGGCGGCAAGAGCGCGTTTGCGGACGTGCTGAAGAATGCCAAGCATCCGATCGTGCTGGTCGGCGCGGGCGCGACGTCGCGCCATGACGGCGCGGCGATGCTGGCGCAAGCCGCAAAGCTCGCCAAGGACATCGGCGCGCTCAAGGACGGCTGGAACGGCTTCGGCGTATTGCAGCCGACCGCGTCGCGCGTGGGTGCGCTCGACATCGGCTTTGCATCGGTCGGCAAGGGGCTGACCGCCGAGCAGATGGGCACCTTCGGCACTATCGACGTATTGTTCTCGCTCGGCGCTGACGATGCCAAGGTCGCGGACGGCACGTTCGTCGTCTACATCGGTACGCACGGCGACAAGGGCGCGCATCGCGCCGACGTCATCCTGCCGGGCGCGGCTTACACCGAGAAGTCGGGTATCTACGTCAATACCGAAGGCCGCGTGCAGATGGCGAATCGCGCTGGCTTCCCGCCGGGCGATGCGCGCGAGGACTGGGCGATCATCCGCGCGCTGTCGGACGCACTCGGCAAGACCTTGCCGTTCGACACGCTCGCGGCGCTCCGTCAGCAGATGTTCAAGGCGACCCCGCATCTGATGCGGATCGACCAGATCGAACCGGGCGGTGCGATCGATGCGCTGGCGGGCAAGGGCGGTAGCGTCGAGAAGGCGCCGTTCAAGTCGCCGGTTGCCGATTACTACCTGACCAACCCTATCGCCCGCGCATCGGCTGTGATGGCCGAGTGCTCGCGGTTGGCGTCCGGTCAGATCCTGAGCGCGGCGGAGTAGGGCGATGGCTGAACTGTTCGCAAGCCCGATCTGGACCGGCTTCCTCTGGCCGCTGATCATCATGGTCGCGCAGAGCGTGCTGCTGCTTGTCGTGCTTCTCGTTGCGATTGCCTACATCCTGCTCGCCGACCGCAAGATCTGGGCAGCGGTGCAGATTCGCCGCGGTCCCAACGTGGTGGGCCCGTGGGGCCTGCTGCAATCCTTCGCGGACTTGCTGAAGTTCGTGCTGAAGGAGCCGATCATTCCGGCCGGCGCCAATAAGGGCGTGTTTCTGCTGGCGCCGCTCGTTACCTGCGTGCTGGCGCTCGCTGCCTGGGCGGTGGTGCCGGTCAACCTCGGCTGGGTGATCGCCGACATCAATGTCGGCGTGCTCTACATCTTCGCGATTTCGTCGCTGTCGATCTACGGCATCATCATGGCCGGTTGGGCGTCGAACTCGAAGTATCCGTTCCTGGCAGCACTTCGCTCGGCCGCGCAGATGGTGTCGTACGAAGTCTCGATCGGCTTCGTCATCATCACCGTACTGCTGTGTGCCGGCACCTTGAACCTATCGCAGCTCGTCGCCGCGCAAGACACGAAGTACGGCGCGCTCGGCTGGTACTGGCTGCCGCTGTTCCCGATGTTCGTGATCTTCTACGTCTCGGCGCTGGCGGAAACCAACCGTCCGCCGTTCGATCTGGTCGAAGCCGAGTCCGAACTCGTTGCGGGCTTCATGGTCGAATACGCCTCGACACCGTATCTGCTGTTCATGCTGGGCGAGTATGTGGCCATCGCCACGATGTGCGCACTGGCCACCATCCTGTTCATGGGCGGCTGGCTATCGCCGATTCCGTATGCGCCATTCACGTGGGTGCCGGGCGTCATCTGGTTCTCGCTGAAAGTCCTGTTCTTCTTCTTCCTGATCGCCATGGCGAAGGCCATCGTGCCGCGCTACCGCTACGATCAGCTGATGCGTCTTGGCTGGAAGGTGTTCCTGCCATTGTCGCTGGCGATGG
>JBEIPX010000302.1:0-4430 GCA_040376815.1 Bradyrhizobiaceae bacterium | reverse complement strand
TGCCTTCCGCCACTGGGTCGCGCTACCAAGATACCTAACGGCGCCTGCCAGAAGAAGAGGCAGCTTCCCGCTCGGCCAATTAACCTTACGGCTTTGATAACGCGATGCCGGCGCTCCGCGTCTCAGCGGCCGGGTTTGTCGAAGGCGTGACGTGCGACGAACGTCATGCGCGCCGGATTGTGACCGACATTCTCCTGCGCCCGCGTGGCGGTGAAGCCTGCCGCGGTCAATTTCGCGAGCATCTCGCCTTCGCTGTAACGTTGCAGCCCGACCTTGCTGCGCAGTGTCCAGTAATCGGACAGCGCCGTGCGGACGAGGCCGACAAGGGCATCCTTGAGGAACCCGTGCGACCTCGCAAAACGCAGCAGCGCGATGACATCGGGCACGACGCCGGTCTTCGGATCGAGAATGTCGCCGACGATCAAACGGCCGCCCGGCTTCAGCAGCCGCTTCATGACAGCCAGCGCGTCGTCGAACTCCTTCGGTGTCATGTACTGCGCGACCGAAATCATCACCGCGAGATCGACCGACGCGGGGTCGAGGTGCTTTAGCTCGTCGAGTGCGCGGACGCGGATCTTCGTATTCGGGGCAAAGCGTGCGCCGAGGCGGCCGCGCACGCCGGGGGCAGGTTCGGCGAGGATCAGCTTGCCGCAGGCATCCGCCACATTCGCGGCGAACAGCGCCTCGCCGCATGCATAATCCAGCACGACCGCGTCCGGCGACGAGATGAAGCCGATGATATTGCTCGCAATAAGCCTGAAATGCTCGTCGCGGTGTACGCGGCTGACATAGATCGTATGAGTTGAATCGTAATAATCGATCCAGTCGTGCATCGCCCCGGTCCGAATCCAGTATCAGCCGTCACACGGTTCCGGTATGGAACCCGCGTGGGCAACGTGCGTTTAGTACAATAACCCGGCCGGCAAAACGCCTTCTCAGTCAGGTGCCGTCCCGGTCGCCTTATCGGCAGGTCAGGCTGAAAAGGCCGGCCGAAAAACCGCTGTATCGCCAGTCCGAAGTAATCCCGCGAAGAGGTGTACCCGTGAACAAGCCCGCCCGAAAGCCCGAAGCCGTCGCGCCCGCGCTCGACACCCCCACCGATCTCTCGAACGAGGCGGTGAAGGACATCTCCGCCGCGCTGAACCCACTCGTCGCCGATGCCTTTGCGCTGTTTCTGAAAACCAAAAATTTCCACTGGCACGTCAGCGGCCGGCACTTCAACGACTACCATCTGATGCTCGACGAGCAGGCGGGCGCGATCTTCGCCTCGATCGACGAACTCGCCGAGCGGGTGCGCAAGATTGGCGGCACCACGCTGCGTTCGATCGGCCACATCGCCAAGCTCCAGACCCTCGAGGACAACGACGAGAGCTTCGTCCCGCCGCGCGAGATGCTCCGCGAATTGATGAACGACAACAAGAAAGTCGTGGCGGCGATGCGCAAGGCGCACGAGGTGGCCGACAAGCATGATGACTCGGCAACCGCGAGCATCCTCGAGAACTTCATCGATGCCGCTGAGCGCCGCACCTGGTTCCTGTTCGAGGCGAGCCGCGAAGAAGGCGACAACGCTCGCTGAGAGTAGTTGTCCCGGACGCGATGCAGCGTGCAGCGCTGCGTCGCAGAGCCGGGACCGTTCCAAGTTCGGTGGTTGGTACGACCCCGGATCAGCTGCGCGTCATTTCATGCCTAGCAGCGTCCGGGGAAAATTTAGCGACGGTCGTGGAGCATTCAATGAACTGGCAGCGGGGCCTGTTTCGCTTTTGGCTGGTCGTCTCCATCGTCTGGGGCGCCGCGATCGCCTGGTGGGCCTATCTGTCGTTTCAGACAGTGGTTGCGATGGCGCGCCAGTTCGGCATCACCGGCTCGGACTGGATGGTACTGCTGCTGGCGCTCGTGCTGCCGATCGGCGCATTCCTGCTGATGTGCTTCATCGCGGTTTGGATTCTGCGCGGCTTCCGGCCTTGAAAAAAAAGACGCCCGCCTCGCGGCGGGCGTTAATGCGTGACGCGAGGGAGCGACGTCGCGCGAGTTGGGAGCATGATCCGGAAAAGTGTGAAGCGGTTTTCCGATGAGATTATGCTCAAAGAGAACTATTTCGCTGCGGCACTTTTCACCGGCAGCTCGAAAATCAGGCAGGTCGTGGTGGCGTGCGCGATCAGGCGATCCTGCGCATCGAGGATCTTGCCTTCGGCAATCGCCGTGCGGCGGCCGGCATTCAGCACGGTGCCGATGGTGCGGATCGGGCCGGTGTCGGCCGTCATGCCGCGGATGTAGCTCACCTTGATCTCGAGCGTGGTGTAGCCGGTGCCGGCGGGCAGCACCGTGTGAACGGCGCAGCCCATCGCCGAATCCAGCAAGGTCGCCGCGTAGCCGCCGTGCACCGAGCCGATGGGATTGTAATGATCGAAGGAGGGCGTGCTGTGGAACTCGACCATGCCCTTTTCGGCTTTGCCGAACGTAAAACCCAGGGTGCGCATGATCGGCGGCGCAGGAAACTTGCCCGCGAGCATCGCCTGGATAAAGTCGATGCCCGGAAGCGCGGCCATTGTCGGCATCGGAGTGACGCCATATTCGACTGGCGGTGCTACAGGTGCATTCACGACTTGCGATCCTCGACAAAAAGCTTATGATTGCGATCGTAATCAATATGCGGCTGCTGTCCAGCGGCCGCAGTGCAGAGGTGGGTTACGCGATGCGCATATCGAAAGCGGAAGCCGAACGGAATCGCGCGCGCCTGGTGGATGCCGCAGCAAAGATTTTGCGCGAACAGGGCATCGAAGGGGTCGGCGTCGATGCGCTGGCGAAAGCCGCGGGTGTCACCCATGGCGGCGTCTACAGTCACTTCAAGTCGAAGGACGACCTCGCGGCGGCGGCAGTCGAACGGGCGCTTCAGGTCTCAGCCGGCGAATGGCGCGAATTCGTCGAGGCCGAGGGCGGCGCGCATGCGCTCGCCCGCATGATCCGCTCTTACGTCTCGCGCCATCACCGCGATCATCCCGGCACCGGTTGCTCGATCACTTCGCTCGGCGCGGAAGCCGGCCGCGGCGGCAAGAAGCTGCGTGATGTGTTTTCGAACGGCGTGACCGAACTGATTTCGGAAATGCAGAAGGCCAATCCGGCGCCGACGGAGGCGGGCGCGCGCGAACGGGCGATCGTCAACGTCGCGACCATGATCGGCGCCATCGTGATGGCGCGCGCATCGGTGGCCGATACGGAACTGTCCGACGAGATCCTGAAGCTCGTGCGCCGCGATCTGCTGGAACGCAACGAGGCGACGTAGTTGGGCATTCCGTCATTGCGAGCGAAGCGAAGCAATCCAGTACCGAGCAAGACATGGATTGCTTCGTCGCTAACGCTCCTCGCAATGACGCAGGTTAAGCCAGATACTTCGCGACGGCCTTCTCGTCCCAGGCGATGCCGCAGCCCGGCTGCTCGCCGATCAGCACATGCCCGTCCTTCACCTTCAGCGGCTCCTGCAAGACGCCGTTGGCCCAATCGACATATTCGAGCCAGTGCGCGGTCGGCGTCACCGTCATCAGATGCGCGCTCACTTCCGAGAACAGATGCGTCGACATCTCGACGCCGGCCGCATGCGCCAGCGTTGCCGCGCGCATCCAGCCGGTGACGCCGCCGATGCGCTGCACGTCCGGCATCACGTAATCGCTGGCGTTGTGCGCGAGCGACGTCTCCATCGAAAACGCGCTGTCGAAATTCTCGCCGATCTGGATCGCCGTGCGGATTTCCGCGGTGATGCGCGCGCAGCCGGCGTAATCGTCATGGCGGATCGGCTCCTCGATCCACAGCAAACCCTCGTCGTCGAGCATCGCGCAGCGGCGGATCGCCTCGGCAACGGAAAGCGACTGGTTGTAGTCGCACATCAGGGTCACGCTATCGCCGGCCGCCTTGCGCACCGCCCGCACGGTTTTCAGATCGTCATTCGCATCAGGACGGCCGACGCGGATTTTCACGGCGGAGAAACCTTCGCTGAGCAGCTTCAAAGCTTCGTCAGCAGCGGCCTGTGGCGGCATGATGCCGAGGCCTTTTGAATTGTACGCACGGATCGGTTTCGGGGTGCCGCCGAGCAGCCGCGCAAGCGGCAGATTGCGCGCGCGGGCCAGCGCATCCCACGCCGCCATGTCGATCGCGGATTGCGCCAGCCGCTGGATGCCGGCGAGGCCGAGCAATGCGAAGCGCTGCGTCAGCTTGCGCTCGATGTCGAACGGGATCAGTTCGTCGCCAACGAGTAGCTCCGACATGGCGGTGACCATTTCGGCCAGCGCCTTCAGTGCCACCGGCGTGATCGCGAAGATGTACGCGTGCCCGCGCACGCCCTGATCGGTCTCGCAGTCGACCAGCACCAGCGGCGCCTTGCTGACCGCTCCCGAACTCGTTTGCAGCGGCATGTTCATCGGCACGATGACCGGCCGCGC
>JBEIPX010000183.1:0-6266 GCA_040376815.1 Bradyrhizobiaceae bacterium | reverse complement strand
CGTTTGTGGCTCGGGTGGCCGCACGATCTGATCAGGCTCCGCTGTTCGCGGCGGTCCCGGGCGAGAGGCCCGGAGCGAAAGAGATAGCGGCGACCAGGGTGTCCTGATCGCAGGGAATGACAAGAGCGGCCCGAGAACGAGTGGCCGTCGACAGGAGAGACATTCGTGGCACGTATCGCCGGTGTGAACATCCCGACCAACAAGCGCGTCCTCATCGCGCTTCAGTACATCCATGGTATCGGCCAGAAGAATGCCGCCGACATCCTGGAGAAGGTAAAGATCCCGGTCGATCGCCGCGTCGCGCAGCTGTCCGACCAGGAAGTGCTGCAGATTCGCGAAGTGATCGATCGCGACTACATGGTGGAGGGTGACCTTCGCCGTGAAGTCGGCATCAACATCAAGCGTCTGATGGACCTCGGCTGCTATCGCGGCCTGCGTCATCGCCGCGGTCTGCCGGTGCGCGGTCAGCGTACCCACACCAATGCGCGTACGCGCAAGGGTCCGGCGAAGTCGATCGCCGGCAAGAAGAAGTAACAGCGAACTTGAACCGAAAGGTCCTGTGAAGCCTTCGCTTTTCCAAGCTTTGGCGCTTCGCAGGATTGATCACCTGATTTCCCCAGCGTCCGGCATTACGGACGCGTTTGAAGGAAGAGAAGAATGGGTAAAGATGCAACCCGCATTCGCCGTCGTGAGCGCAAGAACATCGCCTCCGGCATTGCGCACGTGAATTCGTCGTTCAACAACACGACCATCACCATCACCGACGCGCAGGGCAACACGATTGCCTGGTCGTCGGCCGGCACGATGGGTTTCAAGGGCTCGCGCAAGTCGACGCCGTATGCGGCGCAGGTCGCGGCCGAAGACGTGTCGAAGAAGGCGCAGGAGCACGGCATGCGCACACTCGAAGTCGAGGTCGCCGGTCCGGGTTCGGGCCGCGAGTCGGCGCTTCGCGCGTTGCAGGCTGCGGGCTTCACCGTCACCTCGATCCGCGACGTAACGACGATCCCGCACAACGGCTGCCGTCCGCGCAAGCGCCGCCGCGTCTGATTTTCAAGTCCGTGGCCGGCCGCAGCCGGTCACTTTGTTTCGATGATAAGTGCGGATTGATCCGCGGTCTCTAACGCCAGAATCCAGACGACGCGGTCGCGACGCGTCCGATCCGGATAGCAAGGTGAAACAGTGACGATCCAGAAGAATTGGCAAGAACTCATTCGTCCGAACAAGCTCAACGTTGCGCCGGGCTCGGACGCCTCGCGCTTTGCGACCGTCGTCGCCGAGCCGCTGGAGCGCGGCTTCGGCCAGACGCTCGGCAACGCGCTGCGCCGCATCCTGCTGTCGTCGCTGCAAGGCGCAGCGGTGCAGTCGGTGCACATCGACGGCGTGCTGCACGAGTTTTCCTCGATCGCCGGCGTGCGCGAGGACGTGACCGACATCGTGCTGAACATCAAGGACATCTCGATCAAGATGCAGGGCGAAGGCCCGAAGCGCATGGTCGTGAAGAAGCAGGGCCCGGGCGTCGTCACCGCAGGCGACATCCAGACCGTCGGCGACATCACCGTCCTCAATCCCGAGCTGCAGCTCTGCACGCTCGATGACGGCGCTGAGATCCGCATGGAGTTCACCGTCAACACTGGCAAGGGTTACGTTGCCGCCGAGCGCAACCGTCCGGAAGATGCGCCGATCGGCCTGATCCCGGTCGACAGCCTGTTTTCGCCGGTCCGCAAGGTTTCGTACAAGGTCGAGAACACCCGCGAGGGCCAGATCCTCGACTACGACAAGCTGACAATGACGATCGAGACCAACGGCGCGATCACGCCGGAAGACTCGATCGCTTACGCCGCGCGCATCCTGCAGGATCAGCTCAACGTGTTCGTCAACTTCGAAGAGCCGCGCAAGGAAGTGGCGCAGGAGGTCATTCCCGATCTCGCCTTCAACCCGGCGTTCCTCAAAAAGGTGGACGAGCTCGAACTGTCGGTTCGTTCGGCCAACTGCCTGAAGAACGACAACATCGTCTACATCGGCGATCTCGTGCAGAAGTCGGAAGCGGAAATGCTTCGCACCCCGAACTTCGGCCGCAAGTCGCTGAACGAAATCAAGGAAGTGCTGGCCCAGATGGGTTTGCACCTCGGCATGGAAGTGCCGGGCTGGCCGCCGGAGAACATCGACGAGCTCGCCAAGCGCTTCGAGGATCACTACTGATCCGTCACCGGTGACGGTTGGATTATCCGGCCGTCGCTACGGGCGAACGCAGGCAGCCCACCTGAGCACCATGTCCGACAGCAGTCGCGGCAAAGAGATTGAGGACTAAAACATGCGTCACGGTAAAGTTCACCGCAAACTCAACCGCACTGCCGAGCATCGCCGCGCGATGTTCGCCAACATGTCGGCCGCGCTGATCAAGCACGAGCAGATCGTCACGACGCTGCCGAAGGCCAAGGAATTGCGGCCGATCGTCGAGAAGCTGGTCACGCTCGGCAAGAAGGGCGGCCTTGCGCTGCGCCGTCAGGCGATCGGCGAAGTGCGCGATCGCGATCAGGTCAAGAAGCTCTTCGACGTGCTGGCGCCGCGCTACAAGGATCGCCAGGGCGGCTACACCCGCATCATCAAGGCCGGCTTCCGCTACGGCGACAATGCGCCGATGGCCGTCATCGAGTTCGTCGATCGCGATGTCGATGCCAAGGGCAAGGATTCCGGTCCGGTGCAGGAAAAGGCCGAGGCCGACGCGGCGTAAGCCGTTCGATCTTCAAGCATTCAAGCGGCGCTTCGGCGCCGCTTTTTATTTGTGCAGACCTTTGCCGTGTCGTGGTTGCGTGCTGCGATCCGCGTTTCCATATCGAACCCATCGACAGGAGACTGCGCATGAAGATCGACCTTTCCGACAAGACCGCCATCGTTACGGGATCGACCATCGGCATCGGCAACGCGATTGCACGCGGGCTCGCGGCGACGGGCGCGAACGTCGTCATTAACGGTCGCTCGCAGGCCAAGGTCGATGCGGGTATCGCATCGTTGGCGAAAGCTGTTTCCGGTGCAAAGGTGAAGGGCGTCGTTGCCGACGTGTCGACCGCGGCCGGGTGCAGCGCGCTCGCCGCGGCCGTTCCGGAGGCGGACATTCTCATCAACAACGCGGGCATCTTCGAGCCGAAGGATTTCTTCGACACGCCGGATGAAGACTGGGAGCGCTTTCTCCAGGTCAACGTGATGTCCGGAGTGCGGCTGTCCCGCGCCTATATGCCCGGCATGCTCAAACGCAACTGGGGGCGTATCGTTTTCATTTCCTCGGAATCGGCCCTGAACAGTCCGCTGGAAATGATCCACTACGGCGTCACCAAGACCGCGCAGCTCGGTGTGTCGCGAGGGCTTGCCAACCTGACAGCGGGAACCGGCGTGACCGTCAATTCGGTGCTGCCGGGGCCGACGATGTCCGAGGGCGTCGAGACATTCGTCAAGGAACTCGCGAAACAGAACGGTCAGTCCGTGGACGAAGCTGCGAAGTCGTTTGTCAAACAGCATCGCCCGACGTCGCTGTTGCAGCGGTTTGCCACCGTCGAGGAGATCGCCAACATGGTTGTCTATGTCAGCTCGAAGGAGGCATCCGCGACCAATGGCGCTGCGCTGCGCGTGGAAGGCGGAATCGTTCAAACGATCGCTTGATACGGACAGAGAATGACAGACGGAGAAAAGGCGGCGCAGGAACGCCGCCTTTTCGTACCGCGGGCATGCGGGTTCTCGTTCTTGGAGAGTGAAGATCGCCGCGAGCTTTTCGCAGCGCCTCACCGGAGTCGTTTCCTCAGCTTCAGTTAACCAGCAAACTTGACAACTGGATTGCAGGTTATGGTCACGATTTCGTGGGCCGCCGTACGGAAAATTGCTGCCGATTTCATGACCAGCCTGCCAGCACGATCTTGCCGCGTGACTGGCCGCTTTCCAGCAGTGCATGCGCCTTCTTCAGGTTCGCAGCGTTGATCGTGCCGAACGACTTGTCGAGTGTGGTGCGCAGCACGCCCTTGTCGACGAGATCGGCGACGTTGCTGAGCAGGTGGTGCTGCGCGATCATGTCGGCGGTTTCGAACATCGAGCGAGTGAACATCGATTCCCAATGGATCGATGCTGCCTTGCCCTTGAAGACGGCAATATTGAACTCCGGCGGATCGTCGATCAGGCCGAACTTTCCCTGCGGCGCGATGATGTCGGCGAGCGCCTTGTAGTGCACGTCAGTATGCGTGAGGCTCGCGATCAAGCCAACCGGCGGCAGCTTTAGCGCTCCGATCTGCTCTTTCATCGGCTTGTTGTGATCGATCACCGCGTGCGCACCGAGATCGAGGCACCATTTCTGCGACTCCGGCCGTGTCGCGGTGGCCACCACCGTGAGACCGGTGAGGCGTCGCGCGAGCTGGATCATGATTGAGCCGACACCGCCGGCGCCGCCCGTGATCAGGAGCGTGCGCGGCTCGGCGGTGCCGCCGGGTAGGGCGCCGAGCCGGTCGAACAGCAGTTCCCACGCCGTGATCGAGGTGAGCGGCAGCGCTGCGGCTTGCTCGAAGGACAGCGATTTTGGCTTGCGGCCGACGATCCGCTCATCGACCAGGTGAAATTCGGAGTTCGTGCCCTGACGCAGGATTGAGCCTGCATAGAAAACCTCATCGCCCGCCTTGAAGAGGGTGACATCCGGTCCGACCGCATCGACCACACCGGCGGCATCGAAGCCGAGAATTTTTGTATCGCCGTCCTTCGGTTCGGCGCGCTTGCGCACTTTGTAGTCGACCGGATTGGCGGAGATCGCCTTCACCGCGACGCGAATGTCGCGGCCCTTCGGCTCGGGCTTGTCGGCTTCAAAATCGAACAGCGACTGCGGATCGTCGATCGGCAGCGACTTGCGGTAACCCACGGCTTTCATGCCTGCGTCCTCTTGCTTCGTCCGCATCTGCGGTACAGCGCCGAAATTGTAGAAATAGGTTGAAATTGCAAGTACGCTCCATTCTGGGATATAGTCCCCGAATGGATACTAATGGAGTTCCAATGCCCGCCAAGACCTCGAAATGGAAGGATGCCAAGGCCTGTGTCCCCGGATGCCCGGTTGAGGCGACACTCAACCTGATCGACGGGAAGTGGAAGGGCGTGATCCTCTATCACCTGCAAGGAGGCACCCAGCGCTTTGGCGAGTTGAAGCGCCGCATGCCCGGTGTGACGCAGCGGATGCTGACCAAGCAGCTGCGGGCGCTCGAGGATGATGGCTTGATCCTCCGCAAGGTCTATCCCGAGGTGCCGCCGCGGGTGGAATACCGGCTCTCCGAACTCGGCGAGGGACTGCGTCCGGTCATTGAGGCGCTGCGCATCTGGGGAATTGAATACTGCGCGCAGCAGGGCGAGAAGGCGCACGCGAGCCGCGAGCAGGACTCCGTGGCTGCCGCCTGACGCATGTCCACACGAATGCCGGCTTCTCTTGGTGAGATAGGCCGATTATATCTCTTTCATCACTTTTCCGGATTTCTGCTCATGTTGTCACGCACGCTTGCCGCTCTTGTTGTTTCAGTCGCGTTGATCGCTCCCACGCAGGCGCAGGATCGCGTCGTGCCGACGTCGCCGCAGCAGCTCAAGCTGTCGTTCGCGCCGATCGTGCAGCGGACGCAGCCCGCCGTCGTCAACGTCTATGCCGCCAAGGCCGCGCCGCGCAATCCGCTGCTCGATGATCCGATTTTCCGCCGTTTCTTCGGCGTGCCGGGTCAGTTGCAGCCGGAACAGATGCAGCGCTCGCTCGGCTCGGGCGTGATGATCGACTCCTCAGGTCTCGTGGTGACGAACAATCACGTCATCGAAGGCGCCGATCAGGTGAAGGTTTCGCTCTCCGACAAGCGCGAGTTCGAGGCCGAGATCGTGCTGAAGGACAGCCGCACCGATCTCGCCGTGCTTCGTCTCAAGGATACAAAGGAAAAATTCCCGACGCTCGACTTCGCCAACTCCGATGAGCTTCTCGTCGGCGACGTGGTGCTGGCGCTCGGCAACCCGTTCGGCGTCGGCCAGACGGTGACTCACGGCATCGTTTCGGCGCTGGCGCGTACGCAGGTCGGCATCACCGACTATCAGTTCTTCATCCAGACGGATGCGGCGATCAATCCCGGCAACTCGGGCGGCGCGCTGGTCGATCTCGCCGGCAAGCTCGTCGGCATCAACACCGCGATCTTCTCCCGCTCCGGCGGCTCGCAGGGAATCGGCTTCGCCATTCCGGCGAACATGGTGCGCGTCGTCGTTGCCTCCGCAAAGAGCGG
>JBEIPX010000105.1:0-8334 GCA_040376815.1 Bradyrhizobiaceae bacterium | reverse complement strand
CCGTCGTGCGCAACTATCTCGACTGGCTGCTATCGATCCCGTGGGGCAAGAAGTCGAAGGTCAAGAAGGATCTTGCCGCCGCGCAGGACACCCTCGACCACGACCACTACGGGCTCGAGAAGGTCAAGGACCGCATCGTCGAGTATCTTGCCGTTCAGGGCCGCGCCAACAAGTTGACCGGACCGATCCTGTGCCTCGTCGGCCCCCCGGGCGTCGGCAAGACCTCGCTCGGCAAGTCGATCGCGAAGGCGACCGGCCGTGAGTTCGTGCGCGTGTCGCTCGGCGGCGTGCGCGACGAAGCGGAAATCCGCGGTCACCGCCGCACATATATCGGCTCGATGCCCGGCAAGATCATCCAGTCCATGCGCAAGGCCAAGACCTCGAACCCGCTGTTCCTGCTGGACGAGATCGACAAGATGGGCGCCGATTTCCGCGGCGATCCGTCGTCGGCTCTGCTTGAGGTCTTGGACCCGGAGCAGAACGGCACGTTCAACGATCACTACCTCGAGGTCGACTACGACCTGTCGAATGTGATGTTCATCACGACCGCGAATACGCTGAATATTCCCGGCCCCTTGATGGACCGCATGGAGATCATCCGGATTGCCGGCTACACCGAAACCGAGAAGGTTGAGATCGCCCGCAAGCATCTCATCCCGACCTCGATCTCCAAGCACGGCCTCGATTCGAAGGAATGGTCGATCGATGACGATGCGCTGCTGTTCCTGATCCGCCGCTACACCCGCGAGGCGGGCGTGCGTAATCTCGAACGAGAGCTTTCGTCGCTGACCCGCAAGGCGGTGAAGGATCTGATGCTGACGAAGAAGAAGTCGATCAAGGTCACCGAGAAGCTGGTCGAGGAGTATCTCGGCGTGCCGAAGTACCGGTTCGGCGAGATCGATGCGGACGACCAGGTCGGCGTGGTCACAGGTCTGGCGTGGACCGATGTGGGCGGCGAGCTGCTCACCATCGAAAGCGTCATGATGCCCGGCAAGGGTCGAATGACGGTGACCGGCAACCTGCGTGATGTCATGAAGGAATCGATCTCGGCGGCGGCGTCCTACGTCCGCTCGCGCGCGGTCACCTTCGGCATCGAACCGCCGCTGTTCGAACGGCGTGACATCCACGTGCACGTGCCGGAAGGCGCGACGCCGAAGGATGGTCCGTCGGCGGGCGTTGCTATGGCCACGACCATCGTATCGGTGCTCACCGGCATTCCGATCCGGCATGATATCGCCATGACCGGCGAGATCACGCTGCGGGGCCGGGTGCTCCCGATCGGCGGACTGAAGGAGAAGCTCCTGGCTGCGGCCCGCGGCGGCATCAAGACGGTCTTGATCCCCGAGGACAACGCCAAGGACCTCACGGAGATTTCCGATGCCATCAAGGGTGGTCTGGAGATTATCCCGGTCGCGCGGATGGACGAGGTGATCGCGAGGGCCCTGGTGCGCAAGCCCGAGCCGATCGAATGGGAGGAGCCTCCGGCGACACTGCCGAAGGCGGATGGCGATGAAGCCGCAGGCGGACTCACCGCTCACTGACGCAGCCTGTTCCGTTGTTACCAAAGGCCGCCGGTCATTCCGGCGGCCTTTTTTCTTTGCTGCTCCTGTCCTGCTCTGGCGGGTGCCGTTGAACAGCGGGGAGAGGAAACCGGGTTTGTCGCGGCGGTGCGCTTGCGTCCACCCGGCGGGCGGGGCTAAACAGCGGCTGAGGGCGGCTAGCTCAGCTGGTTAGAGCATCTCGTTTACACCGAGAGGGTCGGGAGTTCGAATCTCTCGCCGCCCACCAGCCTGGTCTTCGCTCCCGCTTCGGACCGTCAGCCGATTTGAAAACCGAGTTGATAGTCAAGGCTCCTGCATCGTAGCGTAGCGGCCATGGGCAATCGAAGGCCCGCCTCGGGGGACGCCATGACGCGATTGACCCGCCTGATTTTGCCGCTCTTGCTTGTGCTTCCTGCCGGTTCCGGGTTCGCCGCCGGAGCGCCTTCGCAGCTCCACAACAAGACCGTGACGATGTCGTGGAGCACGTCAGGCACGGCGACCGCCGCGAGCGGCGCGTCGCGCAGTTTCAGCAACGTCAATACGCGCACCGTCTATATCAGCACCGCCGGACGCCCGTTCTTGCGCAAGCAGGTAACTTCCACCGCCCGCCGCGGCGCGTCGCGCAGCGGAGAAGTCGGTCCGGGCGAGGGCGGCCAGCGCGGTAGCATTCGTTTCGAAGGCGGACGGCTGGTCGGCGCCGAGACGTTCATGAGCGGTGCTCGCCAGTACGTGGCGACCTTCGATTCGTCTTACACGAGCTGCACGCTATCGGTCATTGACGCCAAGGCCGGCGGCGCTGCGATCAAGCGGCGCGGCCCAAACGGGATGCTGGTTGAAGTTATCGGGGTGGCGACCAATTCGCCGAGTTGCTCGATCCAGAGCGGGAATGCGGTTGCTGGCGAGTAGAAACTCTCCGCTGCTGCAGGCGCATGCGTTCAAGGCCAGCTGACGTTCAACAGGAAACGCACGGCGCGGTGCATGTCAGCACGCGCAGTCAGATTGCCGAGAAAATACAGATCCCCGCTTGGCGGCGTACTCACGCGCGTTCTTCCCAGATCATGGCGAGGTGGACGATGGTGCGAACGGCGGCTTCCATGTCCTGCACGCTCACCCACTCCTGCCGCGAATGGAAGGCGTGCTCGCCCGCGAAGATGTTCGGGCAGGGCAGACCCATGAACGACAGCCGTGAGCCGTCGGTGCCGCCGCGGATGCTGCCGCGCTTTGGCGTCAGCCCGGCGCGGTTGATGGCTTCCACTGCGTAGTCGGCCACCTGCGGATGCTGGTCCAGCACCACCTTCATGTTGCGGTACTGCTGAGTGATGGTGAGTTCGGCGGTCGAATTCGGAAAGCCGGTCATCACGTCTTCAATGATCGCCTGCAGGAGCACTTCCTTCTGGTGCAAGCCGTCTTCGGTGAAGTCGCGCACGATCAGGTTGAGCTGCGCCGCTTCCAGCGTTCCGGTGAGGCCGGTGACATGCAGGAAGCCTTCGCGGCCCTCGGTGGTCTCGGGCGAGCAGGTATCCTTTGGCAATCTATCGACAATCGCGGCCGCGATCTTGACCGCGTGCTCCATCTTGCCCTTAGCGAAGCCGGGATGGGTCGCGACGCCGGTGATGTCGATGCGGGCGCCGTCGGCGGAGAACGTCTCATCCTCGATCGTGCCGGCGCTTTCGCCGTCCATGGTGTAACCGAAGTCCGCGCCGAGCTTCGTCATGTCGGCCTTGTCGACGCCGCGGCCGATTTCCTCGTCCGGCGTGAACAGGATCTTGATGGCGCCGTGCTTGATCTCGGGATGCGCGGTCAGAAACAGCGCCGCATCCATGATCTCGGCGATTCCAGCCTTGTTATCGGCACCCAGCAGCGTGGTGCCGTCGGTAGTGATGATATCGTGACCGATCTGGTGCTTCAGCGCCGGGTGATCCTTGAAGCGGATCACCTGCGCCGGGTCGCCCGGCAACACGATGTCCTGACCTTGATAGTTCTTGACGATCTGCGGTTTGACGTTTTCGCCCGAGCAGTCGGGCGACGTATCCATATGCGAGCAGAAACAGATTACAGGCACGCGCTTTGTCGTGTTCGCCGGAATCGTCGCGTAGACGTAGCCATGCTGGTCGAGATATGCGTCGGCGAGACCGATCGCGCGCAGTTCGTCCGCGAGCAAACGGCCGAGGTTCTTCTGCTTCTCGGTCGACGGGCAGGTGGGGGAGGAGGCGTCCGACTGGGTGTCGATCGTCACGTAGCGCAGGAAGCGTTCGGTGACGGTGTGACTGAAAGAAATGGTGCTCATACGGTTATCATAGCGAGTGTTTGAAACGACGACACCTCGGCAACCCACGTGGAAACGCCACCCCGTCCGGTCGGAACGAGGTGGCGTGAAATCCAGTCAGACGTCTTTCCAGGAAGACGTCTTTATCAGACGGCTTCCTTCAGCTCCTTGGCGGCGCGGAAGGCGACCTTCTTGCTGGCCTTGATGTGAATCTGTTCGCCGGTGGCCGGGTTGCGACCCATGCGGGCAGCGCGCTTGCGAACCTGGAGAATGCCGAGGCCGACGATGCGGATGCGCTCGCCCTTCTTCAGGTGCTTGGTGATGCGGGTGACCATGTCGCCGAGAATGGCTTCGGTCTGCTTCTTCGACAATTCGTGCTCTTCGGCCAGCGCTGCTGCAAGATGCTTCAACGTGACGGTCGTCGGGGTCGCTGCTTTCTTCGCCATATTTGGCCCTCCTTCGTTAGTTGCGGCTCAAGAAAATGAGACGTCACAGGGATTAGTTGATTCGGCGCATCCCTGCCTATGCTGTTTCGCCCGTAAACAGGGGATTATTTGCATCGACTTTCCAGAAAGCGCCGCGCCACAGGCAGAATCGGCACCCCCTCCGGTTAAGTCGGGTATTTCTTGACTTGTGAGAGGGGCGCATTTAAGTCCCAGCTTCGCTGAAGGGCCTCCCGGCCCGATGCGGGAGTAGCTCAGTTGGTTAGAGCGCCGGCCTGTCACGCCGGAGGTCGCGGGTTCGAGCCCCGTCTCTCGCGCCAGTATTTTCAACGTGTTAGCGCTTCTTTTGGGATGCAGGTCGACGCTTTTGAAGCGCGCGATCGGACTCTGCCCAACGCGTAACGCACCTCACAACCTGATGGTCCAAGCAAGCGATCCCGATTGAGAGCCGATCCATCGGCTCGTCAGTTCCGCGTTCGGGAACACCGAACGCTTAATCCGCTTTTCAGATCGAGGACGTCCCGGCACCGAGTCGCAGAGGATGGAATCCGGCCGCCCAGCGGACGCTGAAAACGCAAGGTGTGGCGGCCACTTGGCTGTGGACGGCGTCAAATTACCTTGTCTTGCGCCACCTGTTGCACTGCGCTAATCCAGAACCGTTCCAAACCGTTTCGCGAATCCGCGAAGCGACTTTCGCGCTTGAGGAAAAGGCCGGCACTATGGGCGGCATTTTGCAGAACTATCTGCCACTGGTGGTGTTTATCGGTGTCGCCACCCTGATCGGTCTTGTGCTGCTGATCGCTCCGTTCATCGTCGCCTATCAGCAGCCAGATCCGGAAAAATTGTCTGCTTACGAGTGCGGCTTCAATGCGTTCGACGACGCGCGCATGAAGTTCGACGTGCGGTTCTATCTGGTCGCGATCCTCTTCATCATTTTCGACCTCGAAGTCGCATTCCTGTTCCCGTGGGCAGTTACGTTCGGGAAGCTCGGCGCAACGGGCTTCTGGTCGATGATGGTGTTCCTCGGCGTGCTGACGGTCGGCTTCGCCTACGAATGGAAGAAGGGCGCGCTCGAATGGGATTGAGCCCACATCAAACAAGCGCCGGCCAGACCGTGATCTCGAAGCCGGCCAGCGGCATTCTCGATCCGTCGACCGGCAAGCCCGTCGGCGCCGACGACCGCTTCTTCATGGAAGTGAACAACGAACTTGCCGACAAGGGCTTCTTCGTCACCGCAACCGATGACCTGATCACCTGGGCGCGCACCGGCTCGCTAATGTGGATGACGTTCGGTCTCGCCTGCTGCGCCGTCGAGATGATGCAAATGTCGATGCCGCGCTATGACGCAGAGCGTTTCGGCTTCGCGCCGCGTGCATCGCCGCGCCAGTCGGACGTGATGATCGTCGCCGGCACGCTGACCAACAAGATGGCGCCGGCGCTGCGCAAGGTCTACGATCAGATGCCGGAGCCGCGCTACGTCATCTCGATGGGCTCGTGCGCCAATGGCGGCGGCTACTATCACTACTCGTACTCGGTGGTGCGCGGCTGCGATCGCATCGTGCCGGTCGACATCTACGTGCCGGGCTGCCCGCCGACCGCGGAAGCGCTGCTGTATGGCGTGATGCTGCTGCAGAAGAAGATTCGCCGCATCGGCACGATCGAGCGGTGATGGCGATGCAGATCAGCAATCTCCCATTCGGCACGACGGACTGGGCCAGCGTCGAACCCACGTTCCACAACGGCGATAGCGGCACGGCGACCTGGCGCACGCGCCAGTTCGGCGATATCCGCGTCCGCATGGTCGAGTATTCGCCGGGCTATCTGGCCGATCACTGGTGCCAGAAGGGGCATATCCTTTTCTGCATCGACGGCGAGCTCGGTACCGAGCTTTCCGACGGCCGCACATTCACCCTGACGCCCGGCATGAGCTATCAGGTCGCCGACGGCGCCGAACCGCATCGCTCGCGCACCGATAAAGGCGCGCGGCTCTTTATCGTTGATTGATACAGGTCTCATGAGCGAAGCCCTTACCACTCTCGGCGAAGCGATCGTGGCCGGCCTCGGCGGCAAGGCGACGGGCTTTTCGATCGCTACCGGCGAACTCAATGTCTCGGTCAAGGCCGAAAGCATCGTTGATGTCGTACGCTTCCTGCGCGACGACCCGCGCTGCCGCTTCATCAACATTATCGACGTCACCGCCGTCGACTATCCCGGCCGCGATCCGCGCTTCGACGTCGTCTATCATTTCCTGTCGCCGTACACGAACCTGCGCGTTCGCCTACACGCGGCTGCGAGCGAGACGACGCAGGTGCCGTCGATCATCGACGAGTTTCCCGGCGCCGACTGGTTCGAACGCGAGACCTACGATCTTTACGGCGTGATCTTCACGGGGCATCCGGACATGCGGCGGCTGCTGACCGATTACGGTTTCGACGGCCACCCGCTGCGCAAGGATTTCCCGCTCACCGGCTTCGTCGAGGTCCGCTACGACGACCAGGAAAAGCGAGTGCTGTACGAGCCGGTCAAGCTCAACCAGGAATTCCGCAAGTTCGATTTCCTCTCGCCGTGGGAAGGCGCGGACTATCTGCTGCCGGGTGACGAAAAGGCGAAGTCATGAGCGGTGGCGCGACCATACCGGTGTCCGGTGGCTGTCTTTGCGGCGCGGTTCGCTACACGGCTGATGCACGCTCGCTGCACGTCGATACGTGTCATTGCAGCATGTGCCGCAAGTGGACGGCTGGCCCGATGTTCACGATCGACTGCGGCGACAGCGTCAAGGTCGAGAATCCGAAAGAACTCGGTGCCTATCGCTCATCGGAGTGGGCTGAGCGATGCTTCTGCAAAGCGTGCGGTACGTCGCTGTTCTACCGGCTGACCGGCAAGCCGTTCTATGCGGTGTCAGCCGAGACCGTCGACAACAGGGACGGTTACACCTTCACGACGCAGATCTTCGTCGATGAGAAGCCGGAATACTATGCGTTTGCCAACAAGACCAAGATGATGACCGGTGCGGAAGTGTTTGCCGCATTCGGCGCCGCAGACGCGGACGGGCAAAAGTCATGACCGAACACAACTTGCGCAACTTCACCATCAACTTCGGACCGCAGCATCCGGCGGCGCACGGCGTGTTGCGCCTCGTGCTGGAGCTGGATGGCGAGGTGGTCGAGCGCGTCGATCCGCACATCGGCCTGCTTCATCGCGGCACCGAGAAACTGATCGAGCAGAAGACCTATCTCCAGGCGATCCCGTATTTCGACCGGCTCGACTACGTCGCGCCCATGAATCAGGAGCATGCGTTCTGCCTTGCGGCTGAAAAGTTGCTCGGCATCACCGTGCCGCGGCGCGGGCAATTGATCCGCGTGCTCTACAGCGAGATCGGCCGCATCCTCTCGCATCTCCTCAACGTTACCACGCAGGCGATGGACGTCGGTGCGCTGACCCCGCCGCTGTGGGGTTTCGAGGAGCGCGAGAAGCTCATGGTGTTCTACGAGCGCGCCTCGGGCAGCCGTATGCATGCCGCGTTCTTCCGGGTCGGCGGCGTGCATCAAGATTTGCCGCCGCAGCTGATCGAGGACATCTGGAACTGGTGCGATCCGTTCCTCAACGTCTGCGACGACCTCGAAACGCTGCTGACCGACAACCGCATCTTCAAGCAGCGCAACGTCGATATCGGCGTGGTGTCGCTGGACGATGCCTGGAAGTGGGGCTTCTCGGGCGTCATGGTGCGCGGCTCGGGCGCTGCATGGGACCTGCGCAAGTCGCAGCCTTACGAATGCTACGCCGAGATGGATTTCGACATTCCGATCGGTAAGAACGGCGACTGCTACGACCGCTACTGCATCCGTATGGAAGAGATGCGCCAGTCGGTGCGGATCATGAAGCAGTGCATCGAGAAGCTGCGTGTCGCCGACGGGCAGGGGCCGGTCGCGGTCGAGGACAACAAGATTTTCCCGCCGCGCCGTGGCGAGATGAAGCGCTCGATGGAAGCGCTGATCCACCACTTCAAGCTTTACACCGAAGGCTTCCACGTTCCGGCGGGCGAGGTCTATGCGGCGGTCGAGGCGCCGAAGGGCGAATTCGGCGT
>JBEIPX010000150.1:0-7165 GCA_040376815.1 Bradyrhizobiaceae bacterium | reverse complement strand
GTGATGCGCGACGTGACGGACCGCAAGGCGCAGGAGCACGCGCTCGACGCCGCGCGCGTCGAGACCGAGCGCGCCAACGCCGCGAAGACGCAATTCCTGGCGACGATGAGCCACGAGCTGCGAACGCCGCTCAACGCCATCATCGGCTTTTCTGAAATGATCGTGCATGAGCAGGATCTGATGATCGACGGCGCCAAACGCCGCGAATACGCCAAGCTGATCAACGAATCCGGCCAGCACCTGCTCTCGGTGGTCAACGGCATTCTCGACATGTCGAAGATGGAGAGTGGCACGTTCGAGATCGTGCCGGAACCGTTCTCGCCGCGCGAGGCGCTGCTCAGCTGCTGCAATATCCTGGCGCTGAAGGCGCGCGACGGCGGCGTCGAGCTGATCGCCCGCACCCCGGAGAACCTGCCGGAGATGACCGGCGACTCGCGCGCGTTCAAGCAGATCGTTCTCAATCTCGTGTCCAATGCGGTGAAGTTCACCGAGCATGGCGGCACGGTCACCGTCGCGGCGCAGGTCGAGGGCGCACGCCTCGTGATGCGCATCGCCGACACCGGCGTCGGGATCGGTACGGAAGACCTCAAGCGGATCGGCGATCCGTTCTTCCAGGCAGGCAAGACGTATCAGCGTCGGCACGAGGGCACAGGTCTCGGCCTGTCGATCGTGAAGAGCCTTGTCGCTCTGCACAGCGGCGAGATGACGGTGGACAGCAAGATCGGCGAGGGTACGACAGTGACGGTCGCCTTGCCGCTGGCGTACGTCGCGCCCGTGGAATCCGCCGAGGACAACAACATTCGTCAAATCGCTCCGGCACTGCGTTCCGGACAGCAGCATACATATCAGGTGAAGAAACGTGCCTAAGCCCAAAGCCAAAGCAGATGTCCGCAGCCGGCTCGAGGATGACGAGAGCCGGGGCGTGATGGCGTTCCTGATCCGGCCGTTTCTCAACAGTCCGAAGGATGCGCTGGCCATACTCGTCGCGGCCGCAATGGTTGCCGCGATCATCGGCAATGCGCTGTTCATGCAGGCGGGCCGGCATCCATCGCCGATGTTCGGGCGCGCCGTTCCTGTCGCGTTTCCAGCACCGGCGGCCACGCCGGTGAATCCGATGCCGCGGTCGCGTCCGCTCGAAGCCGATGCGAAGCCTGTCGAGGTGCGCGCGGCCGAGACGAAACCGCAAGCGCAGCCGGAACCTCGCGCGAACGACCCGATGGGTCAGCTCGTGGCGAAAACGGCGATGTCGCCGACGCCCGCAGCCGCACCTGCGATGCGTCCACCCGCGCCGATCCCGGCGGCCGCAAAAGCCGATCCGACTGCCGTGCAGCGCCGTATTGCGGCCGTGCAGCGGACGCTGACTGACTTCGGCTACGCGCAGTTGAGACCGACGGGCGTTGCCGGCACGGACACGCAGGCAGCGATCAGCAAGTTCGAGAAGGAGCGCAAGCTCCCGGTGACCGGCCAGGTTTCAGATCGGCTGGTGCGCGAACTCTCGGCCGTGACCGGCCGGCCGATCGAATAAACCGCGAAGCGGCTTTCCCTTTCGGGCGTCTTGCCATACAGCAGGTCCGGTCTTCCGCCGGAGCTGCCGCATTCTCATGCGCCTGAAGTCAAGCATCTGGGTTTCCGCGTATCTGCGCCGCTCCGAAATCGAGGGCGCGTTCGGCGCTGTGCGCCGCCGTGGCGCCGAGGAGGCAGGCGCAATCTTCGTCAAGATCAGCCGGCTCGACGGAACGGCAACGCTGTACGCGCCCGCACCGCAGACCGAGTATGACGAAAGCCGGCCGCTCGACCGGGTGTTCATGCCGACGTCGCCTCAGCCCGTCTCCGAACAGTCGATCGAGGAACGGCTTGCGAAGGAAGTGCGGTTCGATCCGGACGTGTGGATTATCGAGATCGAGGATACCAAGGGCCGCCACTTCCTCGATATCGCAGGCGAGCGGCGGGACTAAAGCTAGCGCCGCACCGTACTCTTTTCGGATTGAACGCTGCGCGGCTGGGCCGGGCGGATCTGGCCGAACGTGGGACGCGCACGCTGGCGTTCGTCGTCATGCAATGTGGGACGGAAGCGGGCGCGCGTCATCGCCGCCGAGGTGTTGCGCCAGACGCCGAGCATGATGAGCGCGGCGCGTTCGCTGATCCGGTCGTAAACCGCGCCAGACGGAACACCGTCATCACCGACGCACCGGCCTCGGGATCGAGGAACAGCAGCACGCGTTGATAGACATCGCCCGGCATGCCGAGCGCCTTCATGGCGACTGCGAGCGGCTCGCCGCCGCGATCACTGACGATCTCGCCGGCAAGCTGCTGCGGCAGCAGCAGGGCGTCGCCGACCTCGCGGGTGAAATTCTCGATATCGGCAGCGAACGCCGCCATCTCCAGCGTTTCGATCGAGCGCTGACGCCGTTTGGCGTCGGTCCGACCCGCCTGCTTGAGCGACGATTCTTCCAGGCTGTCGAGGATCGCGGTGCGCTCCCTCGAGCCCGCCTTGAAGAACGTCTCGTGCAGCGAGGATGTGTCGTTGAAATCGGGGACGATCGGCGGCGAGGCGGCCTCGACCGGTGTACTGACAGGCGCTGCGACTGGCGCCGGCGCCGGCTGTGCGCGGCTCACGGCATGCAGGTTGAGCTTGTCGCGGATCGGCTCGGGCGTGTGCTGGTAAATCGCCAGACGTGCGCGCACCGCGGCGCGGGTGGCATCATCGACCTCGTCGATCAGCCGCGAGGTCAGCTCGACGAACTGGCTCTCTTCGTCCTTGGTGTGGGTTCCCGCCTGGACGTAGAGATCGGTGAGGACGCGCAGCAAGGTCGGCCGGATGTCGACGCCTTCACGGCGCGACAGCGTCATGAGTCCGTCGAAGCCTGGAAAGAGTGAGTCCTTGGTCATGCCGCTAACGCAACGAAGCTGGAGGTTAGCCTCGATGCTAGGGGGATTGGCTTAAGGGTCCGTTAAGGAAAACGTTTCGTAAACCAGCGGCGCGAAAGCCGCAGACAATAAAGACACACCACATACGCTAGTGCCAAAAACGAACAACAGAATAGCTTCAGTTAAGAGGCCATTAACCATGACCATCTCAAATCAAAAGTGCGCCGATCGCTTCCAGTTCGGCGAGGAGAGACTGCGATGGGTACAATCATCGAATTTCCGGCCGGTTCGGCGTCGCGCCGTCCGGGGTCGGAGTTGCACAGCATGCCGCGCGAAGGGCTCGGGACGCTGCTCATTCTTCCAGTGATCCGCGTGGAGCGTCTGATCGAAGATCCGACCGGCAATGGTCCCGAGCAGGGCACCACACCGGGCGGTCGTCGTCGCCGTCGCGCACGATCCTGACACGGAGTTTTACCGAAATGCCGGCCCTGTGCGCGCCGCGCCCAGCGAGGCCCCGGCGTTTCAGATCGCTCTGCCTGGTCGCGCTCGCCGCCGTGACACTTGGTGGCTGCGCCAGCGGCGACTTCGGACGCACCCGCGATTCCGCCAAGAGCGACGACATGCACCGCTGGCTCGGTGCCGAAGCCAATGCCAGCCGCGGACTGGCGCCATCCCAGTTCCAACTCACCGAAATCGAGCGTCAGCTTCGCGATCAGGCTTATTTCTTCATCGAGCCGCCGCGTTCACGCCCCGCATGGAAGAGCGTGTTCGGCGACTATCAGCCGAGCCCGGCACCCTGGCGGCAGCAGGTGGCTTTCGATCGCACCGGTTATGGCCGGCTCCTGATCGACGAACCGCATCGCTCGCACATGTCGCGGTACAACGTGCTGATGGATGACGTGCGCAGCGATCTCACGCGGCTCGAGTCGTTCTCGATCTCGGCCGCCCGCGTGGACGAACTCGACAAGAAGCGCCACGAAGCTTTCAAGCTGGTGTCGGGGATGAGCTCACGCGAGCGCGACGACGCGATTGCGCGGATGAAGGAAAACGCGGCGATCGTGCAATGGGCGGAGATCGCGCTGGAGCAGCGCGTCGCGCTGTATCAGTGGGCGTTACAGCGGCTGGTTCTGCAGACACCGGACAACGTGGCGGCCGATGCGGACAGGCTCATCGCCGAACTCGCGGCGCGCCTGAAACGCCGTGGTCCGGGCGTGCCACTGTCCGACGCCGGGCCTGCGATCGTCAGCAAGGGTTAGCGGGACTACCGCTTCGCCGGTGCGGCCGGCGGCTCGGTCTGCACCCGGCAGTTTGCGGCCGTAAGCGCGGCCTGTGCCTGCGACATCAGGCTGGGCTCCGCCGCCAGCGCCTTCATCACGATCAGGCCATTCGGCGTCGGCGATACGATGATCAGCCGGTCGGCCGCGGTGATGTCCTCGTCCTCCGGCAATTCGGCTTTCTGTTCGGGCGTCATCAGATCGAGTTCGATCACGCGCCGGCCGGCGGAACGGTCGTTGATCGCGTAGTAGGCGACCTCGTTGCGCGTATAGAACGACACGGATGTATAGGCCTGGCTCACCGGCACGGTCAGCTTGATCGAGCCGCCTGACAGATCGTAGCGGCAGACGGCCGTGGCGAACGCCGGATCCATGAACGGCATCGGTGCGTTGCCGGGTTCGGTCGCTGGCAATAGCGTCACCGCGTTGAGCTTCGTCAGCGGCTCGAGGCGCGCGTAGGCATCCTGCGAGGCGATACGCGGCAGCGCCAGCACGCTGACGAGATGCACGATGACGCCGAGCACCACACCGGCCACAAGCGTGAAAGCGATCCGGATCATGGGCACCCCACCGTGTTGACGGAGGGCATCGGTGCATCTTTCTGGGTGCGGGTCGCCACGCCGACGGGCGTATCGTAGAGCCGCAGCACCAGCACATATTTATCGAGGCCGCCGGTCGGGAGCCAGTTGCCGGCGCGCGAGCGCGCGGCGATCCGCACCTCGAAGCTGCCATCCGAGCCGCGCACGATTTCCTGGCTGGTGAAACCGTAGCGTTGCAACGCGTTGGCGACGAGGCGGCCCTTGGTATCGTAGAGCGTCATGGTCCAGAAGCGCGCGGCCGGCGTCACGCCGGAAACCACGACATCGCAGCGGCCGTCGAGGGCGCGCTTGGTGTCGTCTGCGGATGCGATGAACGTGACGCCGTCGCCGCTGCCGATCGGGAGTTCGCCGCTGCGTGCGATCGAGGCGCGCGAGTAGGGATCGATGTCGGCGGTGCCGGTGCGCGGCCGCGCGGTCCACGCGCCGATGGTGATGGTGCCGAGGTCCGTGCCGCGCGTGGCCGTCGCCCAGGTCAGGCCAAGGCCGACCGAGGTCGCCAGCAGCAGGACAACAAGGGTGACGACAATCAGCCGCACGATTCCGCCGCCATCATATCTGCATCAATTCTTGCGGGGCACTGTTGTAGGGTCAGCAGGCGCCGCCGCGGCGAAACTGCCCGGCGCGGGAAGGCTGCTCGACGACGAAGGCCGTGACGGCTTCTCCGTTTCGCCGGAGAGAACTTTGCTCGGCTTGCCGGCGTCCTCCATCAGCTTCTCGACGCGCACCAGAATATCGGCGCCGCGCTTGGTCAGGACCGGCGGCGCGCCCGGCTTGATCTCGCCGGCGCCGCTCTTGTTCGCCGATGCATTTGCCATCGCCTGGCCCGGAGCGGTCTTCGCGGCCGGACCGACGCCCGGAATGTCCTTGATCTCGACGCCCTGATGCGCGGCGACCATGATCTCGCGCCAGGTCTGCGCGGGCAGGGAGCCGCCCGTCATGCGGTTGGTCGAAGAATAGTCGTCGTTGCCGTACCAGACCGCGGCGGTGAAGTTGCCGGTGAAGCCGGCGAACCATGCATCGCGGAAGGCGTTGGTGGTGCCGGTTTTGCCGGCCGCCGGAATGCCGTCCATGCGCGCGCGCTTGGCGGTGCCTTCGGTGACGACGTGGCTCATCATTTCCGACATGTCGGCGGCGATGTTGGCCGGAATGGCCTGCACCGGCTTCTTGCCGTCGCGGTCCCAGCGCCAGACCAGTTCGCCCGCGCCGGTGCGCACTTCAAGCACCGCGTGCGGTTTGTTGGCGCGGCCCTTGTTGGGGAACGTGCCGTAGGCGACCGCGTGTTCGAGCACGTTCACTTCGGTCGAGCCGATCGGCAGCGACGGCGTATCGAGCAGTGGCGCCATGATGCCGAACTTGCGGGCCGTCTCGACGATCTTGGCGCGGCCGCGCTTGGCGGCTTCCCACTGATTGTTGCTGCGCGGAACGGCGCCGATCGCGATCGAGAGCTTGACCGGGATCACGTTGACGGAGCGCGTGATCGCGGTCGTCAGCGTCATCGTGCCGGAGTAGGAGCGGCCGTAGTTCTGCGGGCACCAGTTGCCGAGGCAGACCGGGCCGTCGACGACTTTCGAATCCGGCTTGAAGCCGTTCAGCAATGCAGCGGTGTAGACATATGGCTTGAACGACGAGCCCGGCTGGCGCATCGCGTCGACGGCGCGGTTGAACTGGCTGGCGCCATAGTCGCGGCCGCCGACCATCGCGCGCACGCCGCCATCGAGATCGGCGAGCACGGCGGCCGCCTGCGTCGCATGATAATCGCGGCCGAACTGGCGCAGCTGGTTCTCGACTGTTTCCTCGGCGACCTTCTGCACGTTCATGTCGATCGCGGTGCGAACCACGAACACACGCTCGGTGTAGGATTTCGGGAACGTCAGGACGAGCTTGCGCATCTCGTCGAACGCCCAGTCGAGATAGTAGTTCGGTGAATTCTCGTCGCGGCGGTCGACCGCATTGGCGGGATTACGCCGCGCGCCGAACACCTGACCTTCGGTCATGAAGCCGGCATCGACGAGGTTATCCAGCACGATATTGGCGTGGGCGCGCGCCGCCGGCAGGTTGATGTGCGGCGCGTAGCGGGTCGGCGCCTTGAACAGGCCGGCGAGCATTGCCGACTCGGCAAGGGTCACGTCGCGCGCGGACTTGTTGAAGTAGAAGTGCGCAGCGCCGTCGACGCCGAAGGTGCCGCCGCCCATGTAGGCGCGGTCGAGATAGAGTTTGAGAATTTCGTTTTTCGTCAGCCGGGTTTCGAGCCAGATCGCCAGAAAGGCTTCCTTGACCTTGCGCTCGATGGTGCGCTCGTTGCTGAGGAAGAGGTTTTTCGCCAGCTGCTGGCTGATGGACGAACCGCCCTGGCGCACGCCGCCGGCCTGCGCGTTGGTCAACAGCGCGCGCGTGGTGCCGGGAATGTCGATGCCGAAGTGATCG
>JBEIPX010000043.1:0-11829 GCA_040376815.1 Bradyrhizobiaceae bacterium | reverse complement strand
CGCAGGCGGCGGGACTGGCCTACGACAAGCACCTCGAAGGTGGCATCATCGGATGGAAGGCTGCGGGCCTTCCGACCAAAGCGGGCGGCTGACCCGCATCATGAACCGGCTCATCGCCAATCTGCCCGTTACCGTGTTCGACGCGATGTCCCAGCTCGCGCGCGACCTTAACGCCATCAATTTGGGGCAGGGGTTTCCCGATAATCCGGGGCCTGAGGACATTCGTCTCAAGGCCGCCGACGCGGTCGTGAACGGCTACAACCAGTATCCATCGATGATGGGCATCCCCGAGCTGCGGCAGGCGATCGCCACGCACTACGGGCATTGGCATGCTCTCAAGCTCGATCCGATGACGGAAGTCATGGTGACATCGGGCGCGACCGAAGCGCTCGCCGGCGCTTTTTTCGGGCTGATCGAGCCGGGCGACGAGGTTGTCGTTTTCCAGCCGTTCTATGACGCCTATGCGCCGCTGATCCGGCGGGCGGGCGGCACGCCGAAGTTCGTCCGGCTCGAACCGCCGGACTGGCGCATCCCCGAGGAGCGTTTGCGGGCGGCGATCACACCCAAAACCAAGTTCATTGCCTTCAACAATCCGCTCAATCCGGCGGCGGTGGTCTATCCGCGTGAGGATCTCGAACTGCTCTCGCGCATCTGTCAGGAATTCGACCTCGTGGCGATCTGCGACGAGGTGTGGGAGCATGTCGTATTCGACGGCCGCGAACACATCCCGCTTATCGCAATCGACGGCATGCGCGACCGCACGGTGAAGATCGGCTCGGCCGGAAAAATCTTCTCGCTCACCGGCTGGAAGATCGGCTTCGTCTGCGCCGCGCCGCCGCTCTTGCGCGTGCTGGCCAAGTCGCACCAGTTCCTGACGTTCACAACGGCACCCAACCTTCAGGTCGCGGTCGCCTACGGGCTCGGCAAGTCCGACGACTACTTCGCGCAGATGCGGGCCGAACTCGCGCGCAGCCGTGACCGGCTCGCGAGCGGTCTGAGCCGGATCGGGTTTCCGGTGCTGCGATCGCAGGGAACCTATTTCCTCAACGTCGATCTCGCGCCGCTCGGGCTGAACGAAACCGACGAAGCCTTCTGCAAGAGGATCGTCACCGACCACAAGGTGGCGGCGATTCCGGTCTCGGCATTCTACGAGGAAGAGCCGGTGACGTCCGTGGTGCGTTTCTGTTTCTCCAAAACCGACGCGACCATCGACAGCGCGCTGGAGCGTCTGTCACGCGTCCTGCATCGCTGAGGGACGATGATGATGCGTTCTCGCCTGATCCGGAGCGCGGCGGCGCTGTGCAGCCTGACTGCCGTGTTCATGCCGCCGCGGGCGGGCGCGCAGGAGCGCACGGTGAACTTCTACAACTGGTCCAACTACATGGCGCCGGGCGTACTCGAAGCGTTCACCAAGGAGACCGGCATCAAGGTCGTCTACGACACATTCGACGCCAACGAGACGCTGGAGACGAAACTGCTCGCCGGAAAGTCGGGCTACGATGTCGTGGTGCCGACCGCGTATTTCCTGCAACGGCAGATCGCGGCGGGAATTTTCCAGAAGCTCGACAAGTCGAAGCTGCCCAACCTCGGCAATGCGTGGCCGGAGGTGACGAAACGTCTCGGCATCTACGATCCCGGCAATCAGTACGCAGCCAACTACATGTGGGGCACGACCGGCATCGGCTACAACGTGAAGATGGCGCAGAAGGTCCTCGGCGGCGATCCAGCGGAAGCGATGAATTCCTGGGATGCCGTGTTCAAGCCGGAGAACCTCGCCAAGTTCAAGGACTGCGGCGTGCACATGCTGGATTCGCCGGACGACATCCTCCCGGCGGCACTGAGCTATCTCGGGCTTGATCCGAATTCGACCAAGCAGGCCGACCTCGAGAAGGCTGCGGAACTCGTTGCCAAGGTGCGCTCGTCGGTGCGCAAGTTTCATTCCTCGGAGTACTTAAGCTCGCTCGCGAGTGGCGAAATCTGCCTCGTGCTCGGCTGGTCGGGCGACATCAAGCAGGCGCAGAGCCGGGCGGAGGAAGCAAAGAACGGCGTCGAGATCGGCTATGCGATCCCGAAGAGCGGCGCGCAGATGTTTTTCGACAACCTTGCTATTCCCAAGGACGCCAGGAACGTGACGGAAGCGCACCTGCTGATCGATTACCTGTACCGGCCGGACGTTGCCGCGAAGAACTCGGACTTTCTTGGCTATGCCAATGGCAATCTCGCCAGCCAGAAGCTGATCGACAAGAAGGTGATGAACGACAAGACCGTTTACCCGGATGCGGAAACGCTCGGGAAACTGTTCGTTATCACCGCGCGCGATCCGGCGACCCAGCGCATCATCAACCGGCTCTGGACGCGCGTGAAGACCGGCCGGTAACGGCCTTGCCCTCAGTAGTTGCGCCAGCGCCGGTGCAGCCAGAGCCATTGGCCGGGATACTCGCGCACCCAGCCTTCGATCACACCATTGATGAGTTGCATCGTCGCCTTGACGTCGATGTCGCCGCTGGCATCGCGGACGGGGGCGATCGCTTCGGTGATCTCGAAACGGAAACGATGGCCGGGAAGGCGGATCACGCGCACGCCGTGGATCGGACAATCCGAATGCCGCGCGACGCGAGCCAGCATGGTGTTGGTGCGCGCCGGGCGGCCGAAGAAGTCGACATGAACGCCGCGGTCGTGGAACTGGTCGATCAGCATGCCGACATGCGCGCCATTCCCCAGCGCCTGCGCGAGCTGAAAGGGCGCGTTATGGGCGGTTGCGACCAGACGACCCATGTTCACGCCACGGACCTTCTGAATCGCGCGGTCGACGGCGACAAGGTTGGGACGGCGAAACAGGACGGCTGAATCGAGATCGAAGGCCGGCCCGGCAAGCGCGGGCAACTCCCAATTGGCGAGGTGCGCCGAGAAAATCAGTGCGCCTTTTCCGTCGTTCCTCAACTGCTCGAACAGTTCGCCCGTCCGCTGCGAGAAGGTGATGCGGCCGGCGTCCGGCTTGGCGAGATTGATATCGAAGACCCGGTCCATGTGAGCGAACTCGGCGCCGACCCGTCCGAGATTGTCCCAGACCTCGCCGAGGATCGCCTCGATCTCGGCAGCGGCTTTTTCCGGGAACGCAGCGGCGAGGTTCTCGCGGCCGATACGATGCTCGGGCAGCCACGGACCGATGCGGCGCGCGACCCGCGCGAATGCATCGGCCGACTTGTTCGGGTCGAAATAGCGGGTCGCACGCAGGATGCCGACGGCGATGCCACCCAGGATCGCTTCGAGCGCGGGGTTGAAAGCCTTGCGCAGGAGCGCGCGTATCCGGAGGGCGAGGCGTTGCATCAGAGTGTGACGACGATCTTGCCGAACACCTGCCGGCTTTCCATGCGTTTGAGTGCGGCGGCGACGTCCTCGATCGGCACTTCGGTATCGATCACCGGGGTCATGCCGGCCGCCATTTTGTCGAGACTTTCGGCGATATTGCGCATCGATGCGCCAAACGAGCCGATGATGCGGTACTGCTGCTGGAACAGCTGCATCAGGTTGATCGTCGTCGAGGGGCCCGATGTCGAGCCGCAGGTGACGAGGCGGCCGCCGCGCTTCAGGCACAGCAGCGATCCGTTGAAGGTGTCGGCGCCGACGTGTTCGAACACCACGTCGACACCCTTCTTCTTGGTGATCTTGCGCGTCTCGTGTTCGAAGCGATCCTTGCGGTAGTTGATGACGTGATCGGCGCCGAGCGCGCGGGTGCGCTCGATTTTGGAGTCGTCACCCACGGTGGTGATGACGGTGCAGCCGATGGCTTTCGCCATCATGATGGCGACGGTGCCGATGCCCGATCCGCCGGCCTGGACCAGCAGGGTTTCGCCAGGCTTGAGCTGCGCGTTGTCGAACAGCATGTGCTGGACGGTCGAGAATGCGATCGGGGCGCAAGCGGCGTCGCGCGAGGTGACGCCGTCCGGCACGGGGATCACCAGCCGCTCGGATAGATTCAGCAGTTCGCGCGCGAAGCCGTCGACGTGAAAGCCCATCACGCCGGCGACGTCTTCGCAGAGATTGTCGCGGCCTTCGCGGCAAGCTGGGCAGGTGCCGCACGTGAGTGCGCCGTACATCACCACCGGCTGGCCCAGCTTGAAGCGGGTGACGCCAGGACCGATCGCAGCGATTTCGCCGGATGCTTCCGCGCCGACCACGAGTGGCAGCTTGCGCTTGGCGAAGGCCATGCCGCGGTAACCCCAGACGTCGATGTGATTGAGCGCGACCGCGTTGACGCGAATCTGCACCTCGCCTGCGCCGGGAGGCAGAGGCGGCGGCACGTCAGCGATCGTGAGCTGACGGTCGGCAACGAGGGTGAGGGCACGCATCAGGCCTGATCTCCAAGAGTATTCTATCGGCGCACGGCCGGCTCAACCGAGGCTCATGCGATCAGGCCGTGGCTAGAGCCTTTCCGGCTTTGATTGGGCTCTAGCTCTTTGTTTTGAAGCGTTTTCTTCACGCGAACCGGTATCCACTTCGCTCGAAAACGCTCTATCGCCGGTTCGGGCGGTGGCGTCAACCGTGTGGACGCGAGATTGGAAGCCTGTTCAGACCGGCTCGCGCGTCAGGATCAGTGTCGCGTTCTGGCCGCCGAACCCGAATGAATTCGACATCACGGCTGTGACCTTCGCATCGCGCGCCTTGTTCGGGACGACATCGAACGGAATCGCCGGATCCGGAACCTCGTAGTTGATCGTCGGCGGAATGCGCTGATGCTCGAGCGTCAGGAACGAGAAGATCGCCTCGACCGCGCCGGCGGCGGAGATGGTGTGCCCGACCATCGACTTGTTCGACGATACCGGAACCTTGCCGGCGTAATCGCCGAGCACGGCGGCAATACCGAGATACTCCATCTTGTCGTTCTCGGGCGTGCCGGTGCCGTGCGCGTTGATGTAATCGATCTGCTCCGGCGCAAGGCTCGCGTCAGCGAGTGCGTTGCGGATGCAGCCGATGATCGGTTTGCCATCGGGGCTCGAGCGGGTGCGATGGAACGAATCCGCCAGTTCGCCGCAGCCGGCAACGACGCCGAGGATTTTTGCGCCGCGCGCGGTCGCCGACTCGAGGCTTTCGAGTACCAGCGCGCCAGCGCCTTCGGCCATGACGAAGCCATCGCGGTTTTTCGAGAACGGTCGGGCCGCCGCCTGCGGCGGATCGTTCTGGGTCGAGAGCGCCGACAGCAGCGAGAAGCGGATCAGGCATTCGGCGCTGACCGAGCCGTCGGTGCCGACGCAGAGCGCGGCATTGGTTTCGCCGCGGCGGATCGCCTCGACGCCGAGCTGGATCGCCGTTGCGCCCGAAGCGCAGGCCGTCGAGAGCGAAATGGGGGAGCCCTTGGTGCCGAAGGTATCGGCAATCGTGTCTGCGACCGATCCCATGCTGAAGCGGCGATGATAGCCGGTGTAGCGGCCGTTGCCGCTCAGCTTCAGGATGCTGTCGTAGTTGATGTCCGTCTCGCCTGCCGCCGCACTGGCGCGGGCGAGCTCGTTGCGCGCATGCCACTCGACCTCGATCGGGGCGACCGCGAGAAACAACGGACCCGGGAAATCGCCCTTGCTGCCGATGCCGGACTGCGCGACCGCTTCCTCGGTCGCCATGTCGGCGAGGCGCTCGGTCAGCGCCACCGAGGACATCGGGTCGACCGGAATGAAGTCGACCGTGCCGGCCATGGTGGTCTTCAGGCCTTCGGTCGAGAAGCGCGTAATGGTGCGAATGCCCGACTGCCCCGCAACCAGCTTCGACCAGTTGTCGGACTTGCCGGCACCGAGCGAGGTGACGATGCCCATGCCGGTGACCACGACGATAGGGCGTCCGGAAGCGTCGCGCGTTGCCGTCATCGTGTTCTCCGTTGTCCGCCTCAGCCGGCCGCTTCGACGAGCGCCATACCTTCGCCGCTCCAGTGGCTGGCGCCGATGACGACAATCTGGGACGGAGGCGCGGTCATTTCAATCTCCAGCCCGGTCGGGTCGTTGGCTGGATAGAGCGCACCCCTGGAAATCGACAGGGCTGCAAGCGCGATCCCGAGCGGAAACTGGGCTTCGACCGTGTGGCCAAAGGCCGTGCCGCTGGCACGAATCGGCGTGGTGCTGTGCTTGTCGAGGAAAGCGCGTTCCTCGGCGGTGACCGGATTGACGCCGCTGGCGCCCGTCACAATCGCCGTATCCGGCGACGAGGCTCCGATTTGCGACCAGAGTGCGTCCAGTGTCGGCGTGATCGGACCACGGTCGCGCCGGGTGCGATCGGTCACGACCTTCGACAGGCGCGCATAGGGCTTGGCGCCGCGCGCCAGCGCATGCTCTTTCGATTCGATCACGAGAAAGACGCCGGCGGACGCGAGTGCAAAGCCGCCGCTGCCGTCGCGCGTCCAGACCGGCGAATGCGCATGCTTGAGAGTGTAGCCGCCGAACTCAAACAGCATCAGAAGGTCTTTGCGTTCGCTGTTATGTGCCGAACCGATCAGCGCGATGTCGCTTTGCCCCGCCATGATCCGGGTCAGTGCGATCTTCGCCGCATCCGCGCCCGCGCTTTCAGCGCCCATGAACGTCCGCGAGGAACCGGTCACGCCATGAACAATCGCGATGTTGCCTGCGAGCAGGTTCGACAGCTGAGCGAGAAACAGCGTCGGCCGCAGGTCGCTCATCAGCCGTTCGTTGAAGAAGCCGGGCGGGGCGTTGCCGCGCGCTTCCGCGGTCATGATCGTGCTGTCGACGGCGAGATCGCGGTCACCGCCGGCGGCAGCGACGACCATGTCCATGCGCGACAGGATCTCCTGATTGCCCTTCACGCCGGCAGAATCGAGCGCGAGACCGGCGGCATAGACGCCGATCCGCTGCCAGGTTTCCATCTGGCGCTGATCGCCTTTCTTCGGGATCTGCAGATCGTAGTTCAACTTGGTGATCGGATGCACGACGTAAGGGGCGAACGTCGTGGTATCGGCATTGACGGTCTTCGCCTGCAAGGCGTCCCAGTGCGCGTCGAGGCCTTCGCCGAGCGAACTGACGAGACCGATGCCGGTGATCCAGGCTTCACGCTCACTCATGGTTCGCCGCCTGCAAAGGAAATCCGATCCGCTTCGCCACCGCGTCCATATGGCCGCGCATGTCCGGGTTGGGGAACGGCGCATGCCGGAAGGTCAGCGTCGCGTTGCATACGGTCTTCCCATCGACACTGATTTTCGCGTCGGTAACGGCGAAGCCCGAGCCTTCATGGACAATGCTGGCATTGATGAGAAGCGCCGTGCCCGGCGTGACGAAGGTTCGCATCTTGGCTTCCTTCACCGCGGCGAGAAACGGCATCCGTTGAAACTCGAGAACTCCGATCAGGAGCCAGCCGGAGGCCTGCGCCATCGCCTCGATCAACAGGACGCCCGGCATCAGCGGATGGCCGGGGAAGTGGCCCTCGAAGATCGTGCTCTCGCGGGGCACGTTGGCTTCGACCGCAATCGTCCGCGCCGCGATGTCGATGGCGGCGATGCGGTCGATCAGGTGAAAGTATTCGAGATGCATGGCCCTGGGCGCTACGCGCCCTTGGCCGCAACCAGCTCGTCGATGCGAGCGGCGAGATTCTTCAGGACGAAGTACTGCTCGGTGGTTGCCTTGCCGTCGTTGACTTCCTGCGTCCACTTCTCGAGCGGCAGCTTGATCCCGAACGCCTTGTCGATGGCAAAGGCGATGTCGAGGAAGTCGAGGCTGTCGATTCCGAGATCGTCGATCGCGTGGCTTTCCGGTGTGATCGTATCGCGCGGAATATCGCATGTTTCCGCGATGATCGAAGCGATCTGATCGAATGTGGATGACATTGATAAGCCTTTGATTTTTTGGCTGTATTTGTGCCAAACGGCGGGCAGGGATTTTAGCCGCCGGGTTCCCTGTAAGATGTCGAAAGCCCGTATAACGGAGCCCCGCCCGGAGTTCAATGGCGGCCCGGCCGGGTCCCGGGATAAGCCTTTGGATGCAAGCTTTTGGATATGAGCCTTTGGGGTTCGGTGGCGGTCCGGCGAAGAATCAGGATTTCGGCACGGAGATGTGGGCGCAGTCCTTGCGGCCCATCAGCACGCAGTCCTGAGTGCTGCGCAAATCGGCAATCTTGACCGCAAGCCAGATGCCGGCGGCCACCAGAGCCGCCGTAAAGATAGCGGCGATCGCGTTCGTGAGCATACGATGGCGATAGTCATCGGGCTCGCCGCGGGCATGCTCGAATTGCGACAGGTCGCCGGCGGCGCTCCCTGGCGCCGTCGCGTTCTGATGCGGCGGACGGGCAGAGGTGCGCGGCCTGAACTTCAGGACCTGATGCTCGCTACGATCAAGGACGGGCCCGCCGGTATTCATGCGTCCTGACTTCCGCTCGATGAACAGGCCATGAGTCTAGTACCGCCACCATCAATGGCAATAGCCGACGCGGGTTCCGGACGGTGTCCTACTTCGGCACGCGCCCCATCAGATAGAACTCGTCGTTGGGCCGCATCTCGGAAACGCTTGCCATGCGGTTGGAGAGCGCAAAGAAGGCGGCGATCGCGGCGATGTCCCAGATATCGTCATCCGTGAAGCCATGCTCATGCAGGGCCTTGAAGTCTTGCGGGGATGTGGCCTGTGCGTTGACCGCAACCTTGATCGCGAAATCCAGCATTGCTTTCTGCCGCATCGTGACGTCGGCCTTGCGATAGTTGCTGGCGATCTGGTCGGCGATCTGCGGATTCTTGGCGCGGATGCGCAGGATCGCTCCGTGCGAGACGATGCAATAGTGGCACTGGTTGGCGGCGCTGGTCGCAACGACGATCATTTCGCGCTCGGCCTTGGTGAGACCTGAGTCCTTTTCCATCAGCGCGTCATTGTAGGCAAAGAATGCGCGGAATTCGTCCGGCCGCCACGCGAGCGCGAGAAAGACGTTCGGCACGAAGCCGGATTTCTCCTGAACCGCCAGAATCCGCTCGCGCATATCCTGCGGCAGCTTGTCGATAGGCGGAATCGGAAAACGGCTGATTGGCGGCTGTGACATGATGATGAATCCCGGCTTGGACATTCGCAGATGATGCCGGACCTTAACGGAGGGGCAGGCATGTGCAAGTGCAGCAAGGTAGCGACTGACCGCCCTGCGCACCGAGAAGTGAGAACGCACCGGTAGGAGGAAGGATAAGGTGCCGCGCAATCGCCGCGGCGTCCCGTGGCCAAATCGGCCGTCAAGAGCCGGGCTGCTTATCCGGGTAAGGTGGCGGTGAAACGCGTGCGGCACCTATGGTGCCAACAGCAACATTGGAGGGAATGCAAATGATCACGACACGACGGGAGCTTCTTGGATCGGCGATTGTAGCGGGCGTTGCGGTCACCACGCTGCCCGCATCGGCGCAAACGCCGCCGGCGGCCAGCGCTCCGGCCAAGCAAGCTCCAGGATTCTATCGCTTCAAGGTAGGCAACGCCGAGGTCACCGTGCTCCATGACGGATACGTGGCGCGCAAGTCCGAGGGGTTGGTGAAAAACGTTCCGCAAGCCGACGTGGACGCCGCGCTGAAGAACGCGTTCATCGATCCGAACAAGATCGAGAATGTCTACAACGTCACGCACGTGAAAATCGGCAACCGCTCGATCCTGATCGACGGCGGCTTCGCCGATAACGGCGCGCCGACGACGGGACAGATCGCGGCGAACATGGCGGCGGCCGGCATCGATCCCGCGGCGATCGACACGGTTCTCGTGACGCATTTCCACCCCGACCACATCAACGGGCTTCGCCGGAAGGACGGCACGGTCACATATTCCAAGGCGCAGGTTCTGGTTCCGGCCGCCGAGTGGAATCACTGGATGGACGATGGGCGCATGACGCAAACGCCCGAAGCGCAGCGAACCATGTTCAACCTGTCGCGCCGCGTGTTCGGACCGAACGCGGGTGACGTCAAGCGCTTCGAAGCCAACTCTGAAGTTGCGCCCGGCATCACCGCGATCGCAACGCCCGGTCACACGCCGGGGCATACATCGTTCGTGGTCGCGTCGGGCAGCGACAAGCTGATGGTGCAGGGCGACGTGAGCGGTATCGCATCCGTGTTCGTCCGCAATCCGGGCTGGCACTCCAGTTTCGATATGGATGCGGCGATGGCGGAAGCGACGCGGCGCAAGCTCTACGACATGGCAGCGGCCGAGCGCATGCCGATCGTCGGCTATCACTTCCCGTTCCCGGCGATGGGATACGTCGCCAGGGACGGCAACGGCTATCGCCTCGAACTGGTGCAATGGCGTTCGGCCATCTGATCGCGGATCGATCTTAGAACGCGCGCTGCATGATCTCGTGCAGCGCGCGTTTTTTTGGGTGGATCAGCGCAGCGGCTTCTTCAGCAACGAGAAGCGGTCGGGGTCGAGGCCGAGCGAGGGTTGCAGCAAGGGCGATTCCGTCTGCCTGACCGGCGGCGGTGCAGGCGGCGGTGGCGGTGCGGAGCCGCCGAGCGGTGTGAAGCCGCCCGGTGCGCCGCTGGGCGACAATCCCGGACGGGCCAGGGGCCGCTCGGAGAAGCTCGGGTCGTTCGGAATGTCGCGCTGCGTGGTCGCGCCACGCCAACGCTCCAGCACCGACGTGACGAAGTGCATGTCGTGGGTGCCGCCGGTGACGGGCGACGTGGCAATCGTCGCCTCGCTGCGCGGCAGCTGATGTGCCGGCACTTCCTTGAATCGCAGGCGTGTCGGCAGCGCCACGCCTTCACCGAAGGCCAGCACCTCGCGGGTGCCGAGCGACGGCACGAACGAGAGCAGGTTGGCGGCGGCGTCCGACACCGCCGAACGCAGCAACGCCTGGTCGCGGTCGTTGGCAAGGCGCATCGCGAACAGCGTGTTGCACTGGGAGATGATCGTGGAATCGAGTTCGGCGGGGCGCTGGGTGACGAGGCCGAGATAGACGCCGTACTTGCGGCCTTCCTTGGCAATGCGCGAGATCGCCTTGCGAGTCGGACCGAAACCGACGCTGCGATCGGCGGAGGCGTAGCGGTGCGCTTCCTCGCATACGAACAGCAGCGGCGACGCGCCGTCGCTCCACAGGCCGAAATCGAAGGCCATCCGGCAAAGCACCGACACGACGGAGTCGATGACTTCCGAAGGGAAGCCTGCGAGCTGCATCACCGTCATCGGCCGCCCGTTGGCGGGAATCCGGAAGAGCATGCTGATCACTTCCGCCATGGTGTCGCCGCCGACGTTGGCGTTGTCGAACATGAAGGCGTAGCGCGGATCGTTCTTGACAGTGTCGATGCGCGAGATCAGGCGATGATAGACGATGCGTGACGAGCGGTTCTCGAGTTTGCCCATGCGCTCGTCGATCTGCGAGATCATGTCGACGAGGCGATAGGGCACCGGCGTATCGGCGGTATAACCGCTCGCGCGGGCATCGAGTTTTTTCAGTCCGACGCGATCGGAGTTCTGGTACTGGATGTACATCGTCTTCGCGATGGGAATGACCTCGGTCAGGATGTCGAGTTCTTCAGCGACCCCCGGGCGTCCGCCGAACAGCACATCGACGATTTCCTCGAAGTTGAACAGCCAGAACGGCAGCTTCAGGTTCCGCGGGTTCAGCACCTGCGCGCGGTTGCCGAAGCAGCGGCCGTATTCGTTGTGGACGTCGAGCAGGAAGACGCGCAGGTTAGGCCGCACTTTCAGGATTTCGTTCAGCAGCAGCGAGACGCCGCTCGATTTGCCGACGCCGGTGGAGCCGAGCACGGCGAAATGCTTGGACAGCATTTCCTCGACATCGACATAGGCGATGACCGAAGGATCCTGCTGCAGATTACCGACGTTGATCTGGTCGGAGCCGCTCGGCGCATAGACGGTGCGCAGATCCTGG
>JBEIPX010000412.1:0-3248 GCA_040376815.1 Bradyrhizobiaceae bacterium | reverse complement strand
TGGGCGATTGGCTGAAGAAGCTGGGCTGATCCCGGCCACGCCCGCCCGTGCCGCCCGCCGCAGCGATTGCGGCGGCTGGCCGAAGGCGCGGCTGAAGGCGCGCCGCATCCGCTCGGGATCACGAAAGCCTGCGGCGCGGGCAACGATCTCGATCGGCTCGCTGGACGCCTCGATGCGCTCCTTCGCAACCTCGACCCGCAAACGTTCGACAGCTTTCGATGGCGTCATGCCGGTTTCCGCGATGAAGGCCCGCGCGAAATGGCGGGCGCTCATCGCGACCTGCTCCGCCATGCGCTCGACCGTCAGCGGCTGGTCGAGGTTCTCGCGCGCCCAGCTCAGCAGCGGCTGAAACCGGCCGGTCGGCGATTTCAGCTCCAGCAATGTCGAAAACTGCGACTGCCCACCCGAGCGCTGATGATAGACGACGAGTTGCTTCGCCGTCGCCTGTGCGATCTCTGCGCCGTAGTCCTGCGCGATGATCGCAAGTGACAGGTCGATGCCCGCGGTGATTCCGGCCGAGGTCCAGATGTCGCCGTCGCAGGTGTAGATGCGATCCGGCTCGAGCTTCACTTGCGGATAGGTCGCGAGAAAATGCCGCGTGCGGCTCCAGTGCGTGGTCGCCCGCTTGCCGTCGAGCAACCCCGCCTCGGCCAGCAGATACGCACCCGAGCAGACGCTGGCGACGCGGATGCCGCGCCGCGCGGTCGTCCGCACGAAAGCGCGCGTCGCCTCGCAGCGCATCGCGGTCAGCGTGCCGTCGCCGCCCGCGACCATCAGCATGTCGAGCGGGGCTTTCGGAAAAGCGCGCGCGTGCATCTCCACACCTGAGGAGCTGCGCACCGGCCCGTGTTTTGCGGCGATCACGCGGATGTCCGGCTTTTTGCCGGATAGCCGCGCTGCGATCTCGAACGCCGCGATCGGGCCGGCCGCATCGAGGATCTGAAATCCCGGGAAGATCAAAATGCCGATCATGCCGCTACACTCAAAAACAACGATGTCCTAAAATGAGGGAATAATGCCATTTATGACACGACCTCATCATGCGATCCTCATCCCGTCAAGATCAAACGCGGGAGTGCGCCATGAGCGACCAGACCATCAACATCGGATTTCTGCTGTTTCCGAAGCTGACCCAGCTCGATCTCACAGGCCCCGTGCAGGTGCTCTCGCGGATGCCCGGGGCGAAGGTTCATCTGATCTGGAAGACCCTCGATCCCGTCCCGAGCGACACGCCGATCTCGATCCTGCCGACGATGAAGCTGAGCGAATGTCCGCAACTCGACGTCATCTGCGTGCCCGGCGGTTCGGGCGCCGACGACATGGCCAACGACGACGAGGTGCTCGACTTCCTGCGCAAGCAGGCCGAAGGCGCGCGCTACGTCACTTCCGTCTGCACCGGCGCACTCGTGCTCGGTGCGGCGGGTCTGCTCGACGGCTATAACGCCACCACCTATTGGGCCGTGCTCGACGATCTGAAGAAGTTCGGCGCAACCCCGGTCGAAACGCGCGTCTGCATCGACCGCAACCGCATCACCGGCGGCGGCGTCACCGCAGGTATCGATTTCGGTCTCGTCATGATCGACGCGATCGCCGGGCGCAAGGCGGCCGAAGCGGTGCAACTCGCTGTCGAATACAATCCCGCGCCGCCCTTCTCCGCAGGTTCACCACACACGGCGCCGGCGGATGTACTCGCCATGGTGCGTCAGCGGATGGCGCCCTTCATCGAGAAGCGGGCGCAGGCGATGACGCGCGCGGCAACGCGCTTCCGCGAACGGCAGCAAGTCGCGGCGAAGTAAACCGAAGACGTTAGCTGACTGGCGTCCAGGGCTGATAGTCGCCCGTGGCTTTCGGGCGCTTGCCGGTCGACAGCGTCGAACCCGACGGCCGGTACGCACCTGGCGTGCCGGTCAGGTTGGGTTGATGCGGCTTTTCCCACTCGCGCGCTTTGTAGTTCTCGGCCGACGGTGGTGTATCGACGACGTGGTGCATCCAGCCATGCCAGCCGGTTGAGATGCGAGTCGCTTCCGCATAGCCGTTGTAGACCACCCAGCGCCGCTCGAAACCGAGCGTCGGATCGATCTTGCCGCCCTTGGTCCGGTAATACTTGTTGCCGCTCTCATCCTCACCGACGAGTTCACCGAAGCGCCACGTCCAGAGCTGGGTGCCGAACGTCTGCCCGCTCCACCAGGTGAAAAACTTCAGGAAAAACTGCTTCATCGCAAGGGAATCCGGGGTTCGACCGATTGCCTGTGATGGCATCCGTGCGGGGGATTGTCCAGCACCAACAGGGGCTTGATGCACCGCGAACCGATGCGCTGTGAGGGCGTTATCAAGGAACCCAGCCGCTTCCATATTCCCGGTTATCTGCCTGATGCTGAACGCTATTCGCGCCGAGATGGAACAATTGGCCGATCTGATCCGCCTGTTGCCGGGCTGGCTGATCGGCGGTGTCGTGCTGCTGGTGGCGATCGTCCTCGCGCTGCTGATCCACGCAGCCATCGTCAAAATGATGCGCTCGACGCTGGGTTCACGTCATCCCAACGTGCGGGTGCTGTTCACGCAGACCAAAGGTCCGCTGCGGCTTGCGCTGATCGTGTTCGCATTGTCGATTGCACTGCCGCTGGCACCCATCGACACCACCCTCGCCAACGGACTCAGCGGCGCCATGCATGTTGCGTTCATCGCCCTGCTCGGCTGGATCGCCATGGTGGCCGTGGAGATCTTCACGCAGATCTATCTCAGCCGGTTTCGCATCGACACCGAAGACAACCTGCTTGCGCGCAAGCATGTCACCCAGATCGGCATCCTCAAGCGCGCCGCTGATGTGCTGATCTTCATCATCACGCTCGGCTTCGCGCTGATGAGCTTCGAGGAAGTCAGGCAATACGGAGTGTCGCTGTTCGCTTCCGCCGGTGTTGCCGGTATCGCCGTCGGTCTCGCTGCCCGCCCGCTTCTGTCGAACCTGATCGCCGGCGTGCAGATCGCCATGGCGCAGCCGATCCGTATCGACGACGCCGTGATCGTCGAAGGCGAATGGGGCACCATCGAGGAGATCACGACGACCTATGTCATCATCAAGCTGTGGGACTGGCGGCGCATGGTCGTGCCGCTGTCATACTTCATCGAGAAGCCGTTCCAGAACTGGACGCGGGAGACTGCGGCCTTGATCGGCACGGTGCATCTTTATCTCGACTACAACGCGCCGATCGACAAGCTGCGCGAGAAGCTGAGCGAGATCGCGCGCGAGT
>JBEIPX010000003.1:0-21137 GCA_040376815.1 Bradyrhizobiaceae bacterium | reverse complement strand
GTGCCCTTCAGCTTCTCCTCGCGATAGGCGCGCACGTCCGCGAGGAACAGATCGCCGAAGATGATATGCGTGATGCCGTCATCAGCTGCGCGCGCCATCGCCGCGCCCATCTGCGCTTCGTAAATCTCATTCGGACATGGATACGGAATCTCGACGATGTGCGGCGGCAGACCGGCGGCAGCGAGCTGCGCGAGCAGCACCTCGCGGCGCACGCCATGGATCGAAACGCGATCGAATTCGCCGGTAACCGTGGTCAGGGCGCCAACGACATCGTATGCCCCGCTGCGGCGAACCTCGTGCAGCGCAAACGCGCTGTCCTTTCCGCTCGACCACGCAATCAGCGCTTTCATTGCGAGAACGTCGAGCCCGTCGGGCCTAGCGGGTCTCTTGCGATCGGCGCGACCCGCTGACGCTGCGGACGTCGCTTCTTCGCCTGCGGAGCCGCATCGGGCTCCTTGATTCCGCTAAGCCGGCGCAAAGCGGAATCCGCCGCGCGTTCGCCGCTTTCCCAGGCGCCCCCGACCGTGCCGTAGAGTGTTTCGTGGGTGGCTTCCCCAGCGAAGAACAGATTGCCGAGTGGCTCGGCCAGCACGCGCCGCGACGGCTGCGCACCCGGCACCGCGCCCGACATCGCACCCATGACGTAAGGCGCTGCATCCCAGCGTGTTACTGCCGTGCGCTTGATCCGAGCCACCGCTTCAGCGCCGAACAGTTTTGTCAGCCACTCTTTTGCGAACGCCACCATCGCCGCCTCGCCCTGAGCCGACAGCTCGCGGCCGAATGCGCCGGCGACATCGACCGTGCAGAGCGACGATCCGTTGACGTTGGCGAACAAAACTGCCGTGCGGTTGTTGACGCTCTGCTCGATCAGGACATCGTCGCGTCCGAGCCCGAACGGGTTATCTGGAATCTCGAGCGCGATGCGATCGGTGTTGCCGAGCGGCAGACGCGCCACCGCTTCCAGTTGGCGCTTCGGCAGATCGGGCGCGAATTTGATCTTGCCGGCATTGAGGACGGCGGTTGAAACGGTCACGATGATCGCGCGTGCAGCCACCTTGCCGGTCTGCGTCTCAACCTGAAGATCGCGGCCGCTCCAGACGATACGCGTCACCGGCGACGACAGCACGACCGGTATCGGATCCGCAAGTTTCGCAACCAGCGCACCGACGCCCTGCCGAGTCACGGCAACGGCATCGCGATCCTGCGCGCGAAACTGATCCATTGCCGACAGGTCTTTCAGATCGCGGCCGGTCGCCATCGGCCCGAGCACGAATTCCGATGCACCCTGCCAATCGCCGAGGTCTTTCGGCAGCATGGCGGCGCAAGCGAGATCAATCTTGCCGACGCTGCGCGCGTAATCGTCGATGGCGCGATTGGCGCGAACAAGTGTGGCGAGAAAATCTTCCGCTTCGCCCGCGCGTGCATTGCGCCGGCCGATCCGCATCTTCTGGCCGGACGTGACATTGGCGATATCGACACCAGCGCCCCGCGCGAGCCTGGCCAGCGGGTTGTTTTCGGGACCATAAAGCCGCGCCGCACCGCGATCGAAAGGCACACCGAACGTTGCGGTATCGGTCTGGCAGCGCCCGCCGATCTGCCCGGTCGCCTCGATGACGACGACCTTGCGGCCCGCGGCTGCGATCTTTCGCGCTGCCGCAATGCCCGCCGCACCCGCGCCGACCACCACCACATCGGCCTCGCGCGGCAGCGACGTCACCGCGGCGAAAGCGCCGAGCGGTTGAGCCATTGCCGTGAAAGCTGATGCGGCCAGAAAGCCGCGGCGGGTCATTGTCATGTCATGGTTTCCGGGCGCTTATGAAGCACACACAAGAGACGGTGAAGAAGGGGAACATCACGCGAACTTGTGCCACGAAATCGTGTGCGGCAACAACCATGGTGAATCGATGATGAACCCAAGCAGAGGGCCAGTGAACTAAATTGCAACGGCTTCCACGGATCATGGGAGCGAAAAGAATAAACGCGACAGAAGTCCGCGGGAGCCAAACATGGGGTTCGTCCTAGACACAGTTGGCAAGCTGATTGCCCGCTACCTTCAGAAGGAGGTGCCGGGCTATGAACCGTTCACTCCGAGCGATCCCAGCCGCCTGCACGATCTGATCCAGCCCGGCGACGTCCTTCTCGTCGAAGGCAACAACCGCATCTCCGGCATCATCAAGTATCTGACCCAGTCGACATGGTCGCATGCCGCGCTCTATGTCGGCCCGATCGACGGCGCATCGGAACCGGATGGCGAACCGCATACGCTGATCGAAGCCAACGTCGGCGAGGGCGTGGTCACCGCGCCACTGTCGAAGTACTACACCTATCACACGCGACTGTGCCGCCCGGTCGGGCTGTCCTACGAGGATCGCACCACCGTCTGCCGTTACGCCATCAACCGCGTCGGCTTCGGCTACGACACCAAGAACATCGTCGATCTGATGCGCTTCCTGATTCCGCTGCCGATTCCGCAGCGCTGGCGGCGGCGCATGATCTCAATCGGTTCCGGCGACCCGACCAAGATCATCTGCTCCGCGCTGATCGCGCAGGCGTTTGGCGCGGTGCGCTATCCGATCCTGCCGAAGATCACGACGGCTGGCAGCCGCTCCGCGCGCCAGGAAATTCTCCATATCCGCGACTCCTCGCTCTACATGCCGCGCGATTTCGACATCTCGCCCTACTTCGAGATCGTCAAGCCGACCATCGTGCGCGGCTTCGACTACACGAGCCTGCATTGGGCCGATCGTCCAAAGCCGCCCGAGGAGGTGGCGGAAGATGATCCCTTTCCAGAGGACATCTTCGAAACGCCGGAAGCGACACTTGTCCCCGACATCGCTCCCGTAAGCGGCGAGCCCTCGCGCGTGCGCAAGACCGAAGCGGCCTGAAATAGAATCTCGATTGCCGCCGTCCCTGCGAAAGCGAGGACGGCTGAGCTCGCCGAGGCACACTGCGTCCTGCCATATTTTCATCACCGCCCTTGCCGTCAGGCTCTGCGCTCTCTACCTCTCGGACCGCGACCGGGATAATCTCCGGCACGCAGCTGGAGAGAGATGGATGTTCGACGCCGCCGCCAAAGCCCTGTCGCAAATGGTTTCGCCGCCGCTGCGGTCGATCCTGTGGAAGGCCATTGGCCTTGCGCTGGTGCTGATCGCATTTGCGGCCGTCGGCATGCAGCGGCTTCTCAGCTGGCTCGCCGGCTCCGGCGAGCAGTGGGCGCACACGGCGCTCGGCCCGGGATATGACACGCCGGTCAACATCCTCGCCTGGATCATTTCCATTGCGGCAGGGCTTGGCATCGTCGTCGGCGCGATCTTCCTGATGCCGGCGATCACCTCGCTGGTGGCGAGTTTCTTTGTCGACGACATCGCCGAACATGTCGAGCGCGCGCATTATCCCGCGGACAAGCCGGGCGTGGCGCTCCCGGCCGGCCGCGCCATGATCGAAGGCTCAAAGACCGCGGCGCTGACGATCATCGTCTATCTCGTCGCGCTGCCGTTCGTGCTGCTTGCCGGCGCTGGCTTCATCATCTTCTTCATTTTGACGGCATGGCTGCTTGGCCGCGAGTATTTCGAGCTGGCGGCGATGCGTTTCCGTTCCGTGGACGAAGCAAAAGCGATGCGCAAGCAACACGGCGCAACCGTATTCACGGCAGGATTGTTCATCGCGGCGTTCGTGTCGATTCCGATCGTGAATCTCGCGACACCATTGTTCGGAATGGCCTTGATGGTTCACATGCACAAGAAGCTGTCCGGCCCGCGGGCGGAACTGCTGGAGCCAGAGCGTCCGCGCTCGCTGCCAGTCTGAGCTGGCTCAAGCCTTCTGGGCGCGCTTCTTGTCCTTGGGCTGCTCTTGTGCCTTCTCGTCAAGCACAATGCCCTGATCATCGGCAGCTTCAGTCTTCGCCTCACGTGCGAGCCGTTCGGCCTTGAGCCGCTCGCGATTCTGGTGAAACGCTTTCTGCTGCTTGTCGTGTTCGGTAATCGCTTTCACGGCCTCCGCAGCGCGAAATGCCTTCCGCGCTTCGCGCTCGACGCGATTGAGCGGCGGACGCCGCTCCTGCGTCCTGTCATCGTTCATCTTGCAGCTCCGTCGATATGATCACCGGAAGAACAGCCACAACAGCAGAATAACCGGGATCGGTACGCCCAACAGCCAAAGCAACAGCCCTCGTCCCATGACGCTTCTCCTCGTCAATCTCTTTTGGTTGATCCGTTCAGAAGCATAACGGATTGGAGAGGCAATGGTTCCCGGCCGGGATCAAGCCGCGACGGTCTTCTCCGGCCATCGGCAGAGGTCGGCGATGATGCAGCGCTCGCACAGGGGTTTGCGGGCAATGCAGATATAGCGCCCATGCAGGATCAGCCAGTGATGCGCATGCCGCTTGAACTCGGCCGGAATGATCTTGTCCAGCCCCAGTTCGACCTCGAGCGGATTCTTGCCCGGCGCTAAACCGGTACGATTGCCGACGCGAAACAGATGCGTGTCGACCGCGATCGTCGGTTCGCCGAACGCGATATTGAGCACGACGTTCGCCGTCTTGCGGCCGACGCCGGGCAACATCTCGAGCGCTTCCCGCGTGCGCGGCACTTTGCTGCCATGCTCGGCGATCAGCTTCTCGGAGAGTGCGATGACGTTCTTCGCCTTGTTGCGGTAAAGCCCGATCGTCTTGATGAGTTCGCGCACGCGCTCTTCGCCGAGCGCGACCATCTTTTCCGGCGTGTCAGCGAGCGGAAACAGATTACGCGTCGCCTTGTTGACGCCGACGTCGGTCGCCTGCGCCGACAGTGCCACCGCGACGAGCAGCGTGTACGGATTGATGTGTTCGAGCTCGCCCTTCGGCTCCGGATTGGCTTTGCGAAAACGGCTGAAGGCTTCGACGACTTCGGCTTCGGTCCAGGGTTTTGGCGCCTTCGCTTTCACGGGCTTTGCGGCAACAGGCTTGGCCTTCGGCTTCGCAACCTTGCTCGCGGGCTTGTGGTCCGCCCTCGCCCGCACCGCCGATTTTGCCGTCACTTTCGCCATGATCCCCGGTATACTGAACCGTAATGACCGACCGCAACGACATTGATCCGTCCGAGCCGGTGCTCCTGTCCGCACTGCTGACGCCGCATCGCTCGCTGAACCGCACCGGCTTCATCGTGCTGATGTGCATCTTCGGCGGGATGAGTTTTGCCACCGGCATCGTTTTTCTGATGATGGGCGCGTGGCCGGTATTCGGCTTTCTCGGCCTCGACGTGCTGATCGTCTACTGGGCGTTCCGGATCAACTTCCGCCGCGCCCGCGCCTATGAGGAAATCCGGATCACGCCGAGCGAACTCAACATCCGGCGGGTCAGCCATCGCGGCCACCAGATGGAATGGACGCTCAACCCGCTGTGGGTAAAGCTCGAGGCGATTGAGCACGAAGAGTACGGCACCGAACGGCTCTATCTGGTGTCGCGCGGGAGCCGCATTTCCATCGGCCGGTTTCTCGGTCCGGATGAAAAGTCCAGCCTTTACAAGGCATTGTCTGCGGCGCTGAGCGCTGCGAAGCGCGGGCCGGTGCTCAACCCTGTTCCTTGATGTGACATCGGGAATCGGGTGGGTGCGACCGCTGGAAGGCGCTACGTTCGCACCATGACAAACCTCGCCAAAGTCCAGATCGATCCTGCCGATCAGCGCCTCACCAAGCCGGGCCCGCTGAGCGCCGAGCTGCGCGATTACGATTCCGTGCGCCGCGCGATCGCGTTCATCTCCGACAGGTGGCGCGCGCAGCCCTCGATCGAGGCGATCGCGGACGCGGCATCCGTCACGCCCGATGAGCTGCATCATCTGTTTCGCCGCTGGGCTGGCCTGACGCCGAAAGCATTCATGCAGGCGCTGACGCTGGACAATGCGAAGCGGCTGCTGCGCGACTCCGCGAGCATCCTCGATGCGACATATGACTCGGGCCTCTCGGGACCGGGCCGCCTGCACGATCTCTTCGTGACGCACGAGGCGATGTCGCCGGGTGAATGGAAAGCCGGCGGCCAGGGCATCACCCTGAGCTACGGCTTTCATCCGTCTCCCTTCGGCACGGCGATCGTGATTGCGACGCCGCGTGGCCTCGCCGGCCTCGCGTTCGCCGATCCGGGTGACGAGCAGCCAGCTCTGAAGGACATGCAAAGCCGCTGGCCGCTCGCGGCCTACGTGCAAGACCAGGAGATCACCGCGCCGCTGGCGCAGCGCATCTTCGATCCCAAAAAGTGGGAGCAGGACCGGCCGCTGCGCGTGGTGCTGATCGGCACTGATTTCGAGGTGCGCGTCTGGGAAACGCTGCTGAAGATTCCGATGGGCTGCGCGACGACTTACTCCACCATCGCCTCGAAGATCGGCAACGAGAAAGCCTCGCGCGCGGTCGGCACCGCCGTCGGCAAAAATCCGATCTCGTTCGTGGTGCCGTGCCATCGCGTGCTCGGCAAGAGCGGCGCACTCACCGGCTATCACTGGGGCATCACCCGCAAGCAGGCGATGCTCGGCTGGGAAGCGGGACGCGTCCAGTAGCCGCCACTACGCCGCGAGATCGAGCTTCGATGCGACCGTTGCGTCGGCGTTGAGGCGGTAGACGACCGGCGCGCCGGTACCGAGCTCGCGCGCGAGAATGCCCTCGGGCGTCAGCTTTTCCAACACCATAATCAGCGCGCGCAGCGAATTGCCATGCGCCGCGACCAGTGTGCGTTCACCCCGCAGCACGCACGGCAGAATCTCCTGCACGAAATACGGCAGCGTGCGCGCCAGCGTATCCTTCAGGCTTTCGCCGCCCGGCGGCGGCACGTCGAACGAGCGGCGCCAGACGTGCACCTGCTCCTCGCCCCACTTGGCACGCGCGTCATCCTTGTTGAGACCGGAAAGGTCGCCATAGTCGCGCTCGTTCAACGCGAGATGTTTCGTCACCGGAATGCCGGTCTGGCCCATTTCGGTCAGCATCAGATCGAGCGTGCGTTGCGCGCGCGTCAGCACCGACGTAAAGGCGACGTCGAACGTGAAGCCCTGCGCCTTCAGCTTTCGGCCGGCTTCGATGGCTTCCTTGACGCCCTGATCGGTGAGGTTCGGGTCTTTCCAGCCGGTGAACAGGTTTTTCAGATTCCATTCGCTCTGGCCATGACGCACCAGCACTAGAAGTCGTTCGCTCATTCGTTCCGTGTCCGTGGATTGAGAATTACAGTTCGCCGAGGCCGAGCACGTCAGCCATGGTGTAGAAGCCGGGCGTCTTGCCGCGCGCCCACATCGCCGCCTTGAGCGCGCCGTTCGCGAAGATCATGCGATCCTCCGACTTGTGTGCGAGCTCGATGCGCTCATAGGGACCAGCGAAGATCACCGTGTGATCGCCGGTCGCAGTACCGCCGCGCAAGGTTGCGAAGCCTATATCGCCACGCCCACGCGCACCCGTATGCCCGTCACGCGAGCGCACCGAGCGCTGTGCAAGATCGATCCCGCGGCCTTCGGCAGCGGCCCGGCCGAGCATGTAGGCGGTGCCGGACGGTGCATCGATCTTCTGGCGATGATGCATCTCGAGAATTTCGATGTCGAAATCCTCGTCGAGCGAGCGCGCCACGCGCTTCACCAGCGCCGCAAGCAAATTGACGCCGAGGCTCATATTGCCCGACTGCACGACGATGGCCTGCCGGGTGACGCTCTTGATCACCGCGTCGTCCGAGGAAGACAAGCCCGTCGTGCCGATGACGTGGACGATCCCGCGCTGGGCGGCAACGGCCACGTTGGCGATGGTCGCGGCCGGCACGGTGAAATCGAGAATGCCGTCGGCCTGTCCCGACATCGTCCAGAGATCGCCGGAGAGCAGCACGCCATTGGCTGGAAGCCCTGCCAGCACGCCGGAATCCTTGCCCAAAAGCTCCGAGCCCGGCGCCTCCAGCGCGCCTGCCAGCACGGCTCCCTCAGTCTCGGCAATGGTGCGGATCAGCGCCCGGCCCATCCGGCCGCCAGCCCCCGCAACGATCAAACGCATATCCGACATGGCGCGATCTCCCGATCTGCACGCTTCCGGGCGGTATAACGGGCCAATGACAGTCCGGCAACCTGCGCCGGATCATGGTGATTTGACCCGCGCGGCCTGTCGCGCGATATCCTCGGCTCAGGCGCAAGCCCTCAGCCAGCGCATTCTGCCCTCTCCGTCCCTCCAGCAGGACCGCCCTCATGCGCCAACTGATTGCCGCCGCTGTCACCATCCTTCTGGCTGTAACACCGGTTAGCGGAGCCGAGAGCGTCGGCGGCGACAACGCATTCTCGTTCGTGGCGCTCGGCGACATGCCCTACAATATTCCCGCCGACTACCAGAAGTTCGACCGGCTGATCGCTGCCGTAAACAAGATGAAGCCGGCCTTCACGATCCACGTCGGCGACATCAAGGCCGGCAGTCAGCCATGCAGCGACGAGATTTTTCAGAAGACGCTGGACCAGTTTCAGACGTTCGATGGCGCACTGATCTACACGCCCGGCGACAACGAATGGACCGACTGCCATCGCAAGCAATCCGGCGGTTTCGATCCGCGCGAGCGGCTGAAGCGCCTGCGGCAGATGTTCTATCCGGACCCCGGCAGATCGCTTGGCAAGACGCCCATCGCGGTCGAGAGCCAGGGCAAGGTGATGCCGGAGTTTTCGGCCTACATCGAGAACTCACGTTTCGAAAAGAATGGCGTGCTGTTCATCGGCATTCACGTGGTCGGCTCGAACAACGGTTTCGAGGCCATTGATCCCGAGGCTGCAAAAGAATTCTTCGAGCGCGACAAGGCCAACGTCGCCTGGCTCGATGCCGGCTTCAAGCGCGCGCAGGAGATCGGCGCCAAAGCTGTCGTGGTGTTCACGCAGGCCGAGTTCGATCAGGCGCGTTTTCCGAACGGATCGATGCCGCGGCAATCTGGCTTCACCAGCGTGCTCGATGCGATCGACAAGGGCGCGACCGCATTCGGAAAGCCGGTTCTGGTCGTGAATGGCGACGAGCACTTCATCGAGCTGAAGCCGCTGAAGAACAGCCGCGGCAAGCCTATCCCGAACGTGTTGAAGCTAATGGTCTACGGCGAAGACGATGTGCACGCCGTGCGCGTCATCGTCGATCCGGACAGCGCCGGCGTGTTCGGCTTCGTGCCGCTGATCATTCCGGAAAACCTCGGAAAATAATCAAGCGTCATAGCCTTCGATGACGATCAGCTCGGCGACCGCGTGCGGCTGCCGCACCTTGATGTTCGCCTGATACTCCGGCGAGCGGTAGCAGGCGAGCGCGGTCTCGTAGTCGGGAAACTCGATCACGACATTGCGCGAGCGCGCTGTGCCTTCGACGGCTTCGAAGCGGCCACCGCGCACGATCGGGCGGCCGTTGTACTTCTTCCAGATGGGTGCGTTGGCCGCGATGTAGGGCTTGTAGCCCTCCTCGTTGTGCACGTCGACGCGGCCGATCCAATATCCCTTGGGCATGCGATGCCTCCTTATGTTGAAGCAGCCTCGATCTCGGCGACGATCTCTTCGGCCACATGTTTCGGATTGGCGGCCTCGACTACCGGCCGCCCCACCACCAGATAGTCCGCACCGGCCGCAATCGCCTTGGCTGGCGTCATGATGCGCTTCTGATCGCCGACGGCGGAGCCTGCGGGCCGAATGCCGGGCGTCACCAGCCGCATCCGCGCGCCGGTGATGCCGCGCAGCTTCGCTGCTTCTTCGGGCGAGCAGACAAGGCCATCGACACCCAGCGTCTGCGCCTGCATCGCGCGCGCCTCGACGAGATCGCCGACATTCATGCGGAAGCCGGCGGCATGCAAATCGTCGTCGTCGTAGGACGTAAGCACGGTAACGGCGAGCACCTGAAGCGACGAGCCCGTGCGGGCTTCGACCGCCGCTTTCATGGTTTGCGGATAGGCATGCACGGTGAGGAACGTCGCGCCGAGTTTGGCGACGCTTTCCACGCCCCTGGCAACCGTGTTGCCGATGTCGTGCAGCTTGAAGTCGGCGAAAACCTTTTTGCCCGCGTTGGCCAGTTCGCTGATCAGCGGCAGACCGCCAGCGTAACCGAGCTGGTAGCCGATTTTGTAAAACATCACGCTGTCGCCGAGTTTCGCGATCAGAGCGCGCGCCACATCGACGTCGGGGACGTCGAGAGCTACGATCAGGCGTTCGCGCGGCGGGATTGCTGCTGTCATCTGCTCACATCATATGCTGGGCAACATCGACCAACTGCTTCACCATCGCTCGAAGCGTGGCGACATCACCCGGATTCTTAAGATGGTCGGCGTCGTCGTACGCCTGATCGGCGAACGACAGCGCAAGCTGGTTGGGGATAACGAGCCCCCGGCAGCCGGACAGGATCAGCCGGAACGCGGCCAAGCAGCGCGCGCCGCCGAGCTTGCCTTCGGAGGCCGACGACAGCGCGAACGCGCGCTCGCGAAACACCTGACCTTGCGTTTCACCGCGATCCTCGACACGCGTCACCCAGTCGACGGCGTTCTTCACGAGCGCGGGCAGCGAGGAGTTGTACTCCGGCGTCACGAACACCACGCCGTGGTGCGAGCCGATCATGCGCTTGAGATTGATCGCGTTTGCCGGAACGCCGGACTTGGCTTCGAGATCGCCGTCGTAGATCGGCAGCGGATAGTCACCGAGCGAGATACGGGTGACATCGACATCTACTTTAGCGAACTCGCGCTCGATGACGCCGGCGAGACGCACGTTCAGCGAACCGGTGCGGAGTGATCCGGGAATGATGAGGATTTTGACGGCTGACATTTTTCTCTGGCAAAGGACCCGCGGAAACCGATGCCCGCTTGCGCCACGCGAAAACGGTCAGCCCTTGCGATACACCCAGACGCGCGCCGGGGGAAGGTTCATCCAGATGCGCTCGGATGCTTCGGTGGCGACGCCCGGCAGCGACTTCGGAATCGGGGGCGCGACGGAGTAAGTGAACTGGATGAAGGGCGCACGCGAACCCAGCAGCGCGAACGCATCACGGATCAGCTTAAGCCGCATCAGCATCGGCTTCGTCACCAGCGGCAGTCCCGAGACAACCGCCGAAGCCGGCTCGGTCAGAACGTCGCGCAGGGATTTCTCCAGTGCGTAGGCATCGCCTTGCACCACCGTCGCTTGCGGAAAGCGGTCACGCAGCAGCGCGCAGAAACCCGGATTGTATTCGACCAGCACCAGCCGCTTCTCATCGATGCCGCGATCGACCAGCGCTTTGGTGATCGCGCCGGTGCCGGGACCGAGTTCGATGACGGGGCCGCTGGAATTGTTATCGACGTAGCTCGCCATGGTGCGGGCCAGCAGCCGGCCTGACGGCATCACAGCGCCCATGTGCAACGGCTTTTCGATCCATGAGCGGAGGAATCGGACCTCGTCATCAAGACGGAGGGGTTTTTTTAACGCGCGCGCAGAGGATTGCGAAGGCATGTCTCTACCAGGCGGGACCGATACTCGGGGCTTCGTCAGGAAACCGTCACAAATCCGTACAGACGCGGTTCGAAACGGTCAAGCTTGACAAGCCGGGGAAGTTCCATCAGCGCCCGCATGCGCCTTGGCGAATTAAACACCGTCGGCCCGGCTGGCGAAGAACTCCTTCACGCGGGAAAAGAAACCCACGGCTTCGGGCTGGGTGGCGCCGGAGGACAATCTTTCGAACTCCGCCAGCAGCTCCTGCTGCTTCTTGGTGAGATTCTGCGGCGTTTCGACCACCACCTGCACGTACATGTCGCCTTTTTGGCGCGAGCGCAGGACCGGCATGCCTTTTCCCGCAATGCGAAAGCGCTGCCCCGACTGGGTCCCGGCCGGGACTTTAACCTTGGCTTTCGAGCTGTCGATCGCCGGTACATCGAACTCACCGCCGAGCGCGGCGGACACCATCGAGACGGGGACACGGCAATGCAGGTCCGCGCCGTCCCGCTGGAACAGCGGATGGGCCGTGAGCGAAAGGAAAATGTAGAGATCGCCGGGCGGTCCGCCGCGAACACCGGCCTCACCCTCGCTCGCCAGGCGAATGCGGGTGCCATCCTCGACACCGGGCGGGATGTTGACCGAAAGGTTGCGTTCCTTGGTGACCCTGCCCATCCCCGAGCACGATGCGCACGGGTCTTCTATGACCTGCCCCCGGCCCTGACAGGCGTGGCAGGTACGCTCGAGCGTAAAGAAGCCCTGTGCATGGCGCAGGCGGCCGGCGCCGTTACAGGTCGCGCACGTCTTCGGCTTGGAGCCGGCTTTCGCGCCGGTGCCCGAGCAGGACTCGCAGGTGACGGAGACCGGAATCTGGATTTGCGCGGTCTTGCCGGCAAACGCCTCCTCCAGCGTAATTTCCATGTTGTAGCGCAGGTCGGCGCCGCGCTCGCGGCCGCCACGTCCGCGCTGGCCGGCCATGCCGAATAGGTCTTCGAAAATGTCGGAGAAGGATGAGGCGAAGCCGGAGCCGAAGCCGGGGCCGCCGCCCATGCCGCCCTGCTCGAACGCGGCGTGGCCATAGCGATCGTAGGCGGCGCGCTTGTCGCCATCCTTCAGGATCTCGTAGGCCTCGTTGATTTCCTTGAACTTGACCTCGCTGGTCGTGTCGCCCGGATTCTTGTCCGGATGCCACTTCATCGCGAGCTTGCGGAATGCGCTCTTCAGGCCAGCGTCGTTGACGGAGCGTTCGACCTCAAGCGTTTCGTAGTAACAGCGTTTGGCGGACATCGGCCGGGCTCTCAGCGGTCGCGCGCGTGATCGTGCGGCGAAATCTCGCAGCCGCTATCACCGCCATCCATCACGGGTTGGGAAATGACCCCCGGGGCATTGGCGCGAAGATAGGCTTCACGCTTTTGCCCGGGAGCGATTGCGGATGAAAGATCGATCGGCATGACGATCGTCCCTCGATAACCGTCAGGCGGACTTCTTCTTGTCCTTGTCCTTGTCGTCGTCGACTTCGGTGAACTCCGCGTCGACAACGTCATCCTTTGCGGCGTCACGCTTCGCGTCGGCTTCCGCCTGCTGCGTATACATCGCCTCGCCGAGCTTCATCGATGCCTGCGCCAAGGTGTTGGTCTTGGCCTTGGTGGCTTCGGCGTCGTCGCCCTTCAGCGCTTCCTTCAGATCGCTGACGGCGTCCTCGATCGCGCGGCGCTCAGGTTCTCCAACCTTCGCCCCATGCTCGGCCAGTGCCTTCTCGGTGGAATGCACCAGCGCGTCGGCGTGGTTCTTGGCGTCGACCGACTCGCGGCGCTTCTTGTCCTCGGCCGCGTTGGCTTCGGCGTCCTTGACCATCTTCTCGATGTCGCTTTCGGACAGGCCGCCCGATGCCTGAATGCGGATCTGCTGCTCTTTACTGGTCGCCTTGTCCTTGGCGGACACGTTGACGATGCCGTTGGCGTCGATATCGAACGTGACCTCGATCTGCGGCATGCCGCGCGGCGACGGCGGAATGCCCATCAAGTCGAACTGGCCCAGAATCTTGTTGTCGGCCGCCATCTCGCGTTCGCCCTGGAACACGCGAATGGTCACCGCATTCTGGTTGTCCTCGGCGGTCGAGAACACCTGGCTCTTCTTGGTCGGGATCGTGGTGTTACGGTCGATGATGCGCGTGAACACGCCACCCAGCGTCTCGATGCCGAGCGACAGCGGCGTCACGTCGAGCAGCAGCACGTCCTTGACGTCGCCCTGCAACACGCCTGCCTGAATGGCAGCGCCGATGGCCACGACTTCGTCCGGGTTGACGCCCTTGTGCGGCTCCTTGCCGAACAACTGCTTCACCACTTCCTGAACCTTCGGCATGCGCGACATGCCGCCGACCAGAACCACTTCGCCGATTTCACCGGCAGTGAGGCCCGCATCCTTCAACGCCTTGCGGCACGGCTCGACAGTCTTCTGAATGAGATCGTCGACCAGCGCCTCGAACTTGGCGCGGGTGAGCTTCATGGTCAGATGCTTCGGACCCGACTGGTCCGCCGTGATGAACGGCAGGTTGATTTCGGTCTGCGTCGTCGACGACAGCTCGATCTTCGCCTTTTCAGCGGCTTCCTTCAGACGCTGCAGCGCGAGCTTGTCGTTGCGCAGGTTGATGCCCTGCTCCTTCTGGAACTCGTCCGCGAGGTAGCCGACGAGACGCATGTCGAAGTCTTCACCGCCGAGGAACGTATCGCCGTTGGTGGATTTCACTTCGAACACGCCATCGCCGATCTCGAGGATCGAGACGTCGAAGGTGCCGCCGCCGAGGTCGTACACGGCGATGGTGCCGGCCTTCGACTTGTCGAGGCCGTAGGCGAGCGCGGCCGCGGTCGGCTCGTTGATAATGCGCAGCACTTCGAGGCCGGCGATCTTGCCGGCGTCCTTGGTGGCCTGACGCTGCGCGTCGTTGAAGTAGGCAGGAACGGTGATGACCGCCTGGTCGACCTTCTGGCCGAGATGAGCTTCAGCGGTCTCCTTCATCTTCTGAAGGATGAAAGCGGATACCTGCGAGGGCGAGTAGGTCTGGCCATCGGCCTCGACCCACGCGTCGCCGTTCGACGCCTTCACGATCTTGTAGGGGACGAGCTTCTTGTCCTTCTCGACCATCGGGTCGTCGTAGCGGCGGCCGACAAGGCGCTTCACTGCGAAGAAGGTGCGCTCCGGATTCGTTACCGCCTGGCGCTTGGCCGGCTGGCCGACGAGGCGCTCGCCATCATCGCTGATCGCGACGATCGACGGCGTGGTACGCATGCCCTCGGCGTTCTCGATAACTTTCGGTGATTTGCCATCCATCACGGCGACGCACGAATTCGTGGTGCCGAGGTCGATCCCGATGACCTTACCCATGGTCTTGCATCCCTTTGCTTGCGGCAGGTTGGCCGGGCCCTCAAAAGGCATCCCGATCCGAACCCCCAATTGTTCATGTGTTCAGTTAGGCGGTTCAATTGTTCGCGATAGGCGACGGTGAGCCTCATATAGGAGGGGGGGTCTGCGCCGCAAGACTTGTGGCATGCAACGCGCACGAAAAGCGCTTCTGGCAGTGCGGTTTTCAGCCTGACGAATGACGGACAATATCATGCATCTGCATGTTCGTCCGAACCCCACTGGCGGAGGTTGGGAGATAAGGTTAACTCCCGAGCTGAGCCGCGCTGGATTTATGGCTCGGACCGCGCCGAAAACCCGATCATTGAACCGCCGTATTGCGATCCGAATAGAGCCCTCATGACCTTCATCAGCCGCTGCTTCGCTACGTTTCTCACGTTCGCCCTGTTCATGTTCGCCGCTCAGGCGGCAAGCGCGAATCCGGTCTATCCGCCCGGCGTTCGTATCGGTCTGGTCCCATCTGACGGACTGGCGCCCGCGAAAGGCTTCTCCGGCTTCCAGTCGGCCGATGAGGGTGTGAAGGTGATTGTCGGCGAGCTGCCGGCGGCAGCCTTCACGGCCGTCGAAGCCGCACAGAAGGCCGGGCCGCAGCCGAACGCCCCCAAGATCGAGCCGCTCCAGACCACCGCGGGCCCGGGCTTCATCACGTCGGAGAGCGGCAAGAACGCCGATACCACCGTGCGGCTCTACTCGCTGATCGTCGCCGGCGGAACGTTCGCCGGCTACATCGCGGTGCAGGTGACCGAAGCCGCGAGCAAGGCTTTCCCCGACGAGACAATCCGCAAGTTCCTGTCGACGGCAACGTTGCGCAAAGCCGTGCCGACGGAAGAACAGCTGGCGCTGCTGCCCTCCAAAATGACCAACCTCGCTGACTTCAAAACCGTGCGAACGGTGATGATCGGTTCGGCGATCCTGTTGTCCGATGATGCCGAGGAGAAAGAAACCGAGAGCGGCGCACCCTATGTGCTGGTGTCAGTCATCCCGGCGGTGCCCGGCGCGCCGGATGAGCGCGACCGCTTTGCCCGTCAGGCCGTTGCAGCCGTTCCCGGCCTGAACAACGGCCGCATCACCTCATCGGAGCCCGTCCGCATCGACGGCACGCCCGGCTTCGAGACTCGGGTCGATGCCACCGCGGGCAAGGACGAACAGCCGGTGCAGCTTGTGCAATGGCTGCGCTTCTCCGGCAGCGGAGCAACACTGCGTATTCTCGCCATCGCAAAGAAAGAAGACTGGGCTGCGGCCTTCCCGCGCTTCCGCGCCGTGCGCGACGGTATTCAGGCGCGCTAGCACAAAACAAATTTGTCCCGGACGCGATGCAGCGTTCTTACGATTCATCGCAGAGCCGGGAGCGTCCTGGATTCGGTGGTTGTTACGGCCCCGGATCAGCAGCACGTCATTTCATGCCGCGCAGCGTCCGGGGCAAAAATCACGCCTTCTTCGCCACACCGACCAGCGCCGGGCGCAACACGCGATCGCCGATCATGTAGCCGGCCTGTACGACCTGCACGACAGTGCCCGGCGGCACCGACGCATCCGGAATCTCGAACATTGCCTGCTGGAAGTTCGGATCGAACTTTTCGCCGGCCGGATCGAACTTCTTGACGCCGTTTTTTTCGAGCGTGTTGAGCAGCGAGCGCTCGGTGAGTTCGACGCCTTCGATCAACGCCTTCAACCCCGGATCGGCCGCCGCCTTCGCTTCAGCCGACACGGCATCGAGCGTGCGCTGGAGATTGTCGGCGATGTCGAGCACGTCGCGCGCGAAGCCGGTAATGCCGTAAGTGCGCGCGTCGGAGACTTCCTTGGCGGTGCGCTTGCGAAGATTTTCCATCTCGGCGAGCGTGCGTAGCGTGCGGTCACGCGCCTCGGTCAGTTCCTTCGCCAGCGCCTCAACTGATCCTTCTTCCGGATCGTCAGGCATGATGTAGGGCTTGGACACTTTGGGCTCTTTGTCCTGAGCCGTCTCAGGGCTGTCCTTCTGCCCGTTTGGTTCGGTCATCGTTCCGTTCCGCTGATCAAAAGAGGTTTGTTGAGGCGCATATCGGGGCTTTAGCGCCAAAAATCAAGGTTTCTCGTCGTTTTGACGTAAAATCAGAACGCTTTAGCCGCCCAGCATCTGGCTGACGATGCGTGCAGCGTAATCCACGGTCGGGATCACGCGGGCATAGTTAAGCCGCGTCGGGCCGATCACCCCTAACACCCCGACGATATGGCCTGCGCCGTCGCGGTATGGCGCAATGATCGTGGACGAGCCTGACAGCGAGAACAGCTTGTTTTCCGAGCCGATGAAGATGCGCACGCCATCCGCCTGCTCGGCGCGGCCGAGCAGATCGATCACGCCCTTCTTTGTTTCGAGATCCTCGAACAGGAGCCGCACGCGTTCGAGGTCTTCCAGCGCGTGCAGGTCTTCCAGCAGATTGGCATGGCCGCGCACGATCAGCTGCCGCTCGTCAATCACGCCGCCGGACCAGCTTGCGAGACCCGCTGTCACGACCTTCTGCGTGAGCTGATCGAGCTGTGCGCGGTTCTGCGTGATCACGTCTTCGAGTTCGAGCCGCGCCTCGGCGAGAGTACGGCCGCGGATGCGCGAGTTGAGGAAGTTCGATGCTTCGGTCAGCGCCGACGACGGCACGCCCGGCGGCAGCGGCAAGACGCGGTTCTCGACCTGGCCGTCTTCGGCGACCAGCACCACCAGTGCTTTTTCCGGCTCCAGCCGCACGAACTCGATGTGCTTCAGCCGCACATTCGCCTTCGCCGTCGTCACGACAGCCGCCGCGCGGGTGAGCCCCGAGAGACGCGCTAGCGCTTCGCTCAATGCCTGCTCCACCGACTGCGCCTTGCCGACGGTCACGAGCTGGCCTTCGATCGCCTGCCGCTGCGCTTCAGTCAGCTCGCCGACCTGCATCAGCGAGTCCACGAAAAAACGCAGGCCCAGTTCCGTGGGCAAGCGGCCGGCGGAGGTGTGCGGCGCGTAGATCAGACCCAGCTGTTCGAGATCCGACATCACATTGCGGACGGACGCCGGCGACAGCGGCACCGTGATCAGGCGCGAGATGTTGCGCGAACCGACCGGCTCGCCGGTGGCGAGATAGCTGTCGACAATTTGCCGGAAAATGTCGCGCGTGCGCTGATTGAGCTGAGCAAGCCCGGTCGGCGGCGTGATCAGATGACCGGTCGGTTCGTGATGGGCCAACGAATTCTCCTGCGCGGATCAACCTTCCCGCGTGATCTTTGAGATTTGGCTATCCTGGCCGCCGAGACAAGCGTCTTTGTGGCAAAGAGGCCGCCCCTTGCCGGGATGGACGCGGCCCCCTAAAAGCACCCCGGAACTAACGATCCCCCGATTTTACCGGAGTTTTCATCATGCGGCCCAGCCGTCGTGCGCCAGATGAGTTGCGCCCTGTCTCGCTCGAACGCGGCGTGGTCAAGTACGCCGAGGGCTCGTGCCTCGTGAAGTTCGGCGACACCCATGTGCTCGTCACCGCAACGCTCGAAGAGCGTCTGCCGCCGTGGCTGAAGGGCCAGGGGCGCGGCTGGGTGACCGCCGAATACGGCATGCTGCCGCGCGCGACGCTCGAACGCACGCGCCGCGAAGCCTCCGTCGGCAAGCAGGGCGGCCGCACCGTCGAAATCCAGCGGCTGATCGGCCGCTCGCTCCGCTCCACCGTCAACCTCGAAGCGCTCGGCGAACGCCAGATCACCGTCGACTGCGATGTGCTCCAGGCTGACGGCGGCACTCGCACCGCGTCGATCACAGGCGCATGGGTCGCGCTCGCCGATTGCCTGAACTGGATGAAGTCACGCAACATGCTGCGCAATCCCGCCGAGGTGCTGCGCGACAACGTGGCTGCGATCTCGTGCGGCATCTACAACGGCACGCCGGTGCTCGACCTCGATTATGCGGAAGACTCCGAAGCCGACACCGACGCGAACTTCGTGATGACCGGCGATGGCCGCATCGTCGAGGTGCAGGGAACCGCCGAGAAGACGCCGTTCTCGCAAGACGAGTTCCTGGCGCTGATGGCGCTAGCGCGCAAAGGCGTCAGCCGACTGGTCGAATTGCAGAAGATCGCGATTGGCTGACAACCGCGTTTCCCGTCGCATCGTGATCGAATAGGCTCAAAGGCATGCACCGTCGAATCACGGAGCGACTCGTGATCGCAACCCATAACCCCGGCAAGCTCGCGGAAATGCGCGAACTGCTGGAGCCGTATGGGATAGCGGCTGTGTCTGCGGGCGAGCTCGGTCTCGCCGAACCCGACGAAACCGGCGCGACGTTTCAAGCCAACGCACGCATCAAGGCCGTTGCCGCCGCACAGGTCGCGAAGCTGCCTGCCTTCGCCGACGACTCCGGTCTGGTGGTCGATGCACTTAACGGACAGCCCGGCATCTATTCGGCACGCTGGGCCGGCGAGACAAAGGATTTTCACGGCGCGATGGCGCGCATCGAACGCCTGTTGCAGGAGCATGGCGCAACGGCACCCGAGCAGCGCAAGGCGCATTTCGTGTCCGCACTGTGCGTGGCTTGGCCCGACGGACATCTCGAAGAGGTCGAGGCGCGCGTCGACGGCACGCTCGTTTGGCCGCCGCGCGGCACCGCCGGCTTCGGCTACGACCCGGCGTTCCTGCCTGACGGTCACACACGCACCTTCGGCGAAATGACGAGCGACGAGAAGCACGGGTTGCCGCCGCGCGGCATGGGCCTTTCGCATCGTGCCAAGGCCTTCGTGAAGCTCGCGGAGATATGCCTTGAGCAACGCTGAACAACCGAGGACCGGTTCACCCGCATTCGGCGTTTACGTCCACTGGCCGTTCTGCCTGTCGAAGTGCCCGTACTGCGACTTCAATAGCCACGTTCGGCATGCGGCCATCGATGAGGAGCGCTACGTTGCGGCGTTCACACGCGAGATCGCGCACTCCGCCTCGCTGACGTTCGATCGCACCGTCTCGAGCGTGTTTCTCGGCGGCGGCACGCCATCGCTGATGAAGCCGCAGACCGTCGGCGCCATTCTCGATGCGATCGGCAAGCACTGGACCATCGCACGCGATGTCGAGGTGACGCTCGAAGCCAATCCGACCAGCGTCGAAGCCGAACGCTTTCACGGCTATCGCGCGGCCGGCGTCAACCGCGTCTCGCTCGGCGTGCAGGCGCTCGACGACGCCTCGCTGAAAGCACTGGGGCGTCTGCACACGGCGCAGGAAGCGCTCGATGCGGTCGCGATCGCCCGCAACGCCTTCGATCGCTATTCGTTCGATCTGATCTATGCGCGTCCCGACCAGACGCCGCAGATGTGGACCGACGAACTTACCCGGGCGATCGGCTACGCCGCCGAACACCTGTCGCTCTATCAGCTCACCATCGAGCCGGAGACGCCGTTCTTCGGATTGCACGCAGCGGGCAAGCTCGTCATTCCGGATGAAGCAAATGCGCGCGCTCTCTATGACGTGACGCAGGAGGTGTGCGCCAAGCACGGCCTGCCGTCCTACGAGATTTCAAATCACGCGCGCCCTGGCGCGGAGTGCCGGCATAATCTGGTCTACTGGCGCGGCGATGAATATGCCGGCGTCGGTCCCGGCGCGCATGCGCGCCTCGATATCGATGGCGAGCGCCACGCGCTGGTCACCGAGAAACGGCCGGAGGCGTGGCTGATGCGCGTGGAGGCCAGCGGCCACGGCATCGTCGGCGACGAGACGCTGAACAGCGAACAGCGCGCCGACGAGTTCCTGCTGATGGGACTGCGGCTCGCGGAAGGCATCGATCCGCAGCGCTATCGGATGCTGGCCGGACGCCCGCTCGATCCGGAACGGATCGCACTGCTGCGCGACGAAGGCGTGATCGTGACCGATGCGAGCGGACGTCTGCGCGTGACACAGGAAGGCTTTCCCGTGCTCGACGCCGTGGTAGCGGATCTGGCAGCCTGAAGACGCTTACGCGCCAAAACTCTTCGGCGAGCCGGCAACGACCTGACCGCCACCCGAGGTGACCCGCAACACTGCGAGGCCGCGATCGTTGGTGCCGTCCGCCTTGAAGCGAAACAGCCCGTCGATACCGGCGAAGCCCGATGGGTTGGTCAGTGTCTCAGGGGCGAAGCGCTGCCCGCCCTGCGTTTTCGCCAGTGCCGCGACGAGCGCGACCGCATCATAGGCAAGCGTGGCGGTGCGGACCGGATCGCGGCCGAACTTCGCGCGATAGCGGTTAGCGAAGGCGCGGAACCCCGCGGAGTCCGGCGCCGCGTAAAGCCCACCCTGCAGCGGCGCGTAGCCAAACACAGCCGGATTGTCCCACAGGCCCGTGCCGAGCAATTGCAACCGCTTCAGGTTGGCGCCCGTCGCGGT
>JBEIPX010000403.1:0-3346 GCA_040376815.1 Bradyrhizobiaceae bacterium | reverse complement strand
GGCACCGTTTTCTCGATTCCGGTCGAGACTGGACGGCCGGTGACGCAGACCCGCACGGTCGCCCGGCTGTTCCGTGAGAAATTCGATGCGCTCTCAGATCCGCTCGATCCGGGTTTTGGTTTCGATCTGATCCGGCTTTCGGCCAGTCATGTCGAAATCGTCGTGCAGGACCAGCGCGATCTCGATGCACATGCTCACGATGATGACGAGCTTGCCGGATTGATCGATCGCATTGCAGCGCGGATCGGGGCGCGGCGCGTGATCGTTCACTTGCCGCAGGAGACGCACATCCCGGAGCGGGCGGCGCTGGCCGTCTCGGCACAGCATTGCCTGAATGGAGCTTTCGCAGCGGCATGGAATCCGCGCACTGCAAGCGAGCCGCCGCTGCGTCCGCTGCGCATGCTGGATGCGCCTGAGAAAATCGACGTGGGGCTTGTGACTGCGCCGGACGGAGCGCCGACGCGTTTCATATGGCGGCGCGCATCGCACAGGATCATTCGCAGCGAAGGCCCCGAGCGCATCGCCATGGAATGGTGGAAGCAGGAAGGACAAGCGCTGACACGCGATTATTTCCGTGTCGAGGATGCCACCGGCTTGCGGTTCTGGCTCTATCGCGACGGTCTTTACAGCGAGGCGAAGTCTGATGAAGGTGAACCTCTTCCGCCAAAATGGTTCATGCATGGAGTCTTCGCATGAGCCCTGAGTTCGCCGAGATCGGCATCACCAGCAACTTCTCGTTTCTGCGCGGCGGCTCGCATCCGCAGGACTATGTGCACGAGGCGAGCCGGATCGGTATGTGCACGATCGGCATCGCCGATCACAACACGCTCGCTGGAGTGGTGCGGGCCTACAGCGAGCTCAAGAATCCGGAAGTCAGGAATCCGCCGCGCTTCCTGGTTGGCGCGCGAATTGTCTTCATCGATGACACCCCCGACATTCTGGTCTATCCGCGCGATCGCGCCGCCTATGGCCGTCTGTGCCGGCTTCTCACTAAGGGCAAACTCGCCGCCGATAAAGGCGAATGCAAGCTCACGCTTGCCGACCTGTTGGATTTCTCCGAGGACCAGCTTCTGGTGCTGATGCCGCCGCGCCGTATTGAGAAAGAGGTCATTCTCACGACGCTCGATCGTTTGAGGAAAAGCAACGCCACAGGTGTGTGGCTGGGTGCCAGTCTTGGCTATCGCGGCGATGACAAGCGCCGTCTCGCCGGGCTTTCGCATCTTGCGGCGACTGCGCGGGTGCCGCTGCTCGCGACCAACGATGTGCTCTATCACGACCCCAGGCGCCGATCTTTGCAGGACGTGCTGACCTGCATTCGCGAGAAGACCACGATCGATGTAGCCGGCCGCAGGCTGGAGGCCAATGCCGAGCGGCATCTGAAACCCGCGGGAGAGATGGCGCGGTTGTTCCGGGATTACCCGGACGCCATTTCCGAAACGGATCGCTTTACCCGCCTGATCAATTTCACCCTGGATGAATTGAAGTATCAGTATCCCGATGAGCCCGTGCCACCGGGGAAGACAGCGCAACAGCATCTTGAAGATCTGGTTCGCGAGGGAATCAAATCATGTTTCCCGAACGGTCTTGACGAGAAGGTCGAAAGGAACCTCAAGAAGGAACTGGTGGTTATCCAGAAGCGCGGCTACGCGCATTACTTCCTCACCGTCCACGACATCGTCCGCTACGCGCGCTCGATCGGCATTCTTTGTCAGGGCCGGGGCTCCGCCGCCAATTCGGTGGTCTGTTATCTGCTCGGCGTCACCGCGGTCGATCCGACGGAGATTGACCTGCTGTTCGAGCGCTTCATGTCGGAAGAGCGTAACGAGCCGCCGGACATCGATGTCGACTTCGAGCATAACCGCCGCGAAGAGGTGATGCAGTATGTCTACAAACGCTATGGCCGCCATCGCGCCGCCATCGTCGCGACCGTCATCCATTATCGTCCGCGCAGCGCTATCCGCGACGTCGGCAAGGCGCTTGGCTTGAGCGAAGACGTCACCGCGGCGCTGGCCGATACGGTGTGGGGAAGCTGGGGTGATGGTCTCAGTGAGGCGCAGGTTAAACAGGCTGGATTTGATCCGCGCAATCGCATGGTGGTGCGCGCGGTCGAATTGGCGACCGAGCTGATCACGTTTCCGCGCCATCTGTCGCAGCACGTCGGCGGCTATGTGCTGACGCAGGATCGGCTCGACACCTATGTGCCGATCGGCAACGCGGCGATGGATGACCGCACCTTCATCGAATGGGACAAGGACGACATCGATGCGGTGCAGATGATGAAAGTCGATGTGCTGGGGCTTGGCATGCTGACCTGTATCCGCAAATGCTTCGATCTGATCGCGCAGCACAAGGGCAAGCGATATGAGCTTGCGACCGTCCCCCTCGAGGATTCCGCCGTTTACGACATGCTCTGCCGGGGCGAGTCGCTCGGCGTATTTCAAGTTGAAAGCCGGGCACAGATGAACATGCTGCCGCGGCTGAGGCCGCGGAATTTCTATGACCTCGTGATCGAAGTCGCGATCGTGCGGCCCGGGCCGATCCAGGGCGACATGGTGCACCCGTACTTGCGGCGGCGAAACGGGGTGGAGCCGGTCGTGTTTCCCGCGCCATCCGATCCCAATTGCAGGAACGAGCTTAGGGACATTCTCGGGAAGACCAAAGGCGTGCCGCTGTTTCAGGAGCAGGCGATGCGCATCGCCATCGAGGCGGCGAAGTTCACCCCCGATGAAGCCAATGAATTGCGCCGCGCCATGGCGACGTTCCGGCACATGGGCACGATCCACAAGTTCGAGCAGAAGATGGTCAGCAAGCTGGTCGAGCGAGGCTACCCGCAGAAATTTGCCGAGAACTGCTTCAACCAGATCAAGGGATTCGGCGAATACGGCTTCCCGGAAAGCCATGCGGCGAGCTTTGCCAAGCTGGTCTACATTTCGTCATGGCTGAAGCATCATCATCCCGATGTGTTTGCGTGCGGGCTGCTCAACTCGCAACCGATGGGCTTCTACGCTCCAGCCCAGATCGTCGGCGATGCGGAGAAGAACGGCGTGGTGACGCGCGAGATCGACGTGTCTTTTAGCCATAGCGACAACACGCTGGAGGAATTCTGCGGGAAGTATTGCGCGTTGCGTCTCGGCTTTCGCCAGATCGACGGCTTCAAGTATGCCGATCCTGACGACAAGGATCCCGACGGTAAATCCAGGGAGGTCGAAGATTGGGGCCGGCGCATCGTCGAGGCGCGGCAGCGGCGGCCATTCACCTCGCTCGAGGATTTCGCGCGCGATACGGCGCTGCCCAAGCGTGCCTTGATCCTGCTGGCGGATGCCGATGCATTCCGCTCGCTCGGGGT
>JBEIPX010000251.1:0-5218 GCA_040376815.1 Bradyrhizobiaceae bacterium | reverse complement strand
GCAGGAAGACCGCTTTCCCGTCACCGACATCCTGCGGCAGACCCCGGACATTCCCGAGAACTGCCAGTGGGCGATGTTCCTGCGCAACCACGATGAGCTGACGCTGGAAATGGTTAGCGACATCGAGCGCGATTACCTCTGGTCGACTTATGCAGCGGATCCTCGCGCGCGCATCAATGGCGGCATCCGCCGCCGCCTCGCGCCGCTGATGGACAACGACCGGCGCAAGATCGAGTTGATGAACTCGCTGCTGCTCTCGTTCCCCGGCACGCCGATCATCTACTACGGCGACGAGATCGGCATGGGCGACAACATCTATCTCGGCGATCGCAATGGCGTGCGGACGCCGATGCAATGGTCGCCGGACCGCAACGGTGGCTTCTCGCGCGCCGACCCCGCGCGCCTGTTCGCGCCCACGATCATGGACCCCGTCTACGGCTACGAGTCGGTCAACGTGGAAGCGCAGTCGCGCAGTCTCTCGTCGCTCCTGAACTGGACCAAGCGGCTGATCGCGGTTCGCAAGTCGACGCTCGCGTTCGGCCGTGGATCGATCATGTTCATCCGGCCGGAAAACCGCTGCGTGCTCGCCTATGTGCGCGAGTATCGCGGCGATGCGATCCTCTGCGTCGCCAACCTGTCGCGCTCGGCGCAGGCGACCGAGCTCGATCTGTCGCCATGGAAGGACCGCGTGCCGGTGGAGATGCTGGGGCAGACCAGCTTCCCGGCGATCGGCGAGCATCCCTACATGATCACGCTCGCTCCCTACAGCTTCTACTGGTTCAAGTTGACGCAAAAGGAACTCTCGCCGCACGTGACCACCGCGATCGTCCCGGAGCTGGAGACGCTCGTCGTGCCGCTCGGCGCAACCTGGGTTTCGCTCGAGCGCACCCGCAGCGTGTTCGAGCGAGACGTGCTGCCGCCCTATCTCGCACGCAGCCGCTGGTTCCATGAGCGCAACACGCCGATGATTTCGGCCAAGGCCACATCAGCCGTTCCGTTCAGCACTGAGGGCGACTGGCGGCCATGGATCGTCATGTTCATGGCGACGCGCGGCAGCAAGACCACGCGGCATGCGCTGCCGATCCGCATCACCTGGGAGCAGTTCGACAAGGAACGCCGCAATCCGGCGGCACTCGCCACCGTGCGTCAGGGTTCGCGCCAGGGTACGCTGTTTGATGTCGCGGGAGATCAGGCGTTCCTGACGATGCTGATCGATAACATCCGCAACTCCACGACCATCGAGGAGCGCGACCAGCAGCTCGAGTTCCGGCCGGCCGACGCCTTCTTGAACGAGGAGGTGAAGCCGATCGAGAACGTCCGCAGCATCGAGAGCGACAGCACCGATACGGCCGCGTTCATCGGCGAGAACTACGTCGTGAAATTCTACCGGCAGATCGAGGCGGGACCGCATCCCGACATCGAAATCGGCCACTTCCTGACCGATATCGCCGGCTTCGCCCATTCACCCCGGTTGCTCGGCAGCGTCGACCTGGTCGAGGACGATCGACGCAGCGCCATTGCCTCGGTGCATGGCTTCGTCGGCAACCAAGGCGACATCTGGAACGTCACGGCCGGCTTCCTCGACCGGCTGGTCGAGCAGCAGCGCTTCGTCAGCGAGGGCGTTTCGGAAGATGCGGACTGGCAGGCGAGCTATCACCACCTGCTGTCGCAGGCGGGTCGCCGTGTCGCCGGCCTGCACCTTGCGCTCACCAGCCGCGATGACATCGCGGCGTTCAGGGCGGAACCGGTCAGCGAGACCGACGCGCAGGCGTGGACCGACAATCTTTCGGCGCAGGCGCGCGGGCTCTGCGACGACCTGCGGCGGCATGAAGGCACGAACCAGACCGATCTGATCGCAACCATCGTCACGCGACTTGCGCCTCTCGACGACTGGCTCGAACGCGCTCGCCCGAGCTTGATGCTCGCCAAGCGCATTCGCCATCACGGCACGCTTCAGCTTGGCAAAATGCTGATCGTCAAGGACGACATCGCCATCACGAGCTTCGGCGGCGACCTGCGGCTGCCGCTCGATGAGCGGCGGCGGAAGGCCTTGGCTGCGCGCGACGTAGCGAGCGTGATCCGCTCGATCGATATGGCCGCGGCTGCGGCGCTTGCCCGCGCAGAGAAAATCGCGCCAGACGAGGGTGGCAAGCTCGCGGCTGCGCTCGAGGTCTGGCGCCAGCGCTCGGCCGCGACCTTCACGGTGTCCTATCGCGATGCCATGACAGCCGATGGCCTGTGGCCTGCGGATTCGGATGCGGCGGAACGCGTGCTGACGTTCTTTGTGATCGAGAAGCTGCTCGACGACATGAACGAAGCGCTAGCAGGCGATGCAACGCTGCTGTCGGCCTGTTTGTTCGATGCAGCACGCATCTTGCCGGACAAGTAAGATCAATCACTCGACCGTCATTGCGAGAAACCGAGCGGAAGGCGTCATCTCGCCTCACGACGGAGGTTTGGAGCGGGAGATTTGCCCCTCGTCCAGCACCCAGCTTGCCCGTTGTTTCGTACCCGCCTGGACAGACGGATCCGGTGAGAGCGTCTTCGCGCAGTGCTGCACCCGCTCGGAAAACCGCGCAGTGAATAGCGGGTCGAGTGCACGGACATAATCCGCAAGATGGGTGAAGTGAATCCGGCAAAGCTCGAACATCTGCAGCTGCCACTGCTCCGGCGTGGTGCCGAGCGGCGGGCGTCCATGCAGGCGCCGGCGCAGATAGTACATCTGCTCCAGCATTGCGAGCGCGGACAGCACCCGAAGCTGCCGCAGCGGATCGAGTTTCGCCGTGAGCAATCGTAGCTCCGCTATTTTTTCGACGTCAGGCAGCGTTTCGAAACTGTCGGCGGTAAAGCCGCGCCGGGCGATGCCCAGCGACGTGTTGTCGGTCGATTCCAGGGTGCGGTCGATGCCCCACCAGATCGGCTCGATCACGTCAAGGAATTTGCCGATCTCGTTCCGAACGGCTGCAAAGACCTCGTCCTGCCGCTGTTCCGCGAGACGGCGATCGTTCTCGCGCTGTTCAAGCACGCTGCGCCAGCCGATGTAGGCACCCACGAACGCAAGAGCGATGGCGAGGATCGGCCCGGCGACCATCAACCAGGCACTCACGGGCACCGGCTCACCCGCATATATCAGCGGCACGGCGACGATCAGAAGGCCGGCGAGCAACAACGCCAGCAGCAGAATTCCGGTGCTTTTCAGGCCGGCATCGTCACGCGTACGCATGGATCAAGCGTGCCGCGTCATCGTCCCATTGTCGAGGTGGGAGCGCCTAAACATTTCGGCGAAGGTAAGACTGTGGCCCTGTCGCAATTCCATCACGATCGGGCCGCCGCCGTCAGGACTAGCGGGCGACGATCCAGCCCTTGTTGGTGACAACCACCCAGCGGCCGTTCTCGCGGCGGATCGCTTCCACCCGGAGAAGACCCGGCAGCGGATCGCCGGGCTCGACATCGAACAGCCCCTGCGCTCCCTGCACCAGCGCGATACCGCTCTGGACATCGCGCAAGGTCCAGCCCTGTAAGACCGGCGGCTTCTTCGGCTCCGGCTTCGGCTCGGGAATCGACGCTGTCGTTTCCGGCGAAGGCTGCGTGCGCAGTTTGTCCAGCGCGTCACTCAATTTTGCAATCTTGGCGTTCGGCTCGGCCTGCGCCTTCTCGATCCGGTCGAGACGATCGCCGATCTTGCCGACTTGCGTACTCGCTTTCGCTGCCTGATCGGCGCTCGCCTTGAGCGTCGCCAGATCGGTCTTTACGTGCGCGAGCGCGTCTTTCAACTGCTGCACATCTTGCGCAAACGAGGCAGTCGCTGCGATTGCGTCATTATCAGGAGAAAACCACGCCCGCACGCCTTCATTGGCGACCGCGCCGCCAATTGCACCGATGCCGCCGGCGATCAGCGCGATCGCTGCGATCTTCATGCGGCCGCGCTTGAAGCCGCTGCTTGCTCCGGCTGTGTCGCTCGCGATGGAATCGCCTGCGAACGCCTTCTCGTCGGCCGGCGACCAGAGCGTGATGTTCGTGCCGGATGCGGCATGTGGCTGTTCGGATGACGGCTCGGAGTTCGGCGATGTCGGGTCGGTCACGGCGGCGATCCTCGTGTTGATTCATGAATTGGTAACCATGATTGCTTGCCAATTCGTTACCGCCGGATGACCGCCCGCCGCCTGGACCCGCCGCGTTAAGACTTCGCTAACCATAACTGCCGGAGAGTGACCGCACGCCACGCTTATCGAGAGGACACGGCATGCCGTTCGAGATGCACAGTCACCGCACCCTCGCCACCCGCGACGAAATCGAGATGCGTCTGCTCACTGTGCTCTGGAATCACCCGTTATGCCGCGACGTTCGCCTCGAAGTGCTCCGCATGCCGCGTAACGCACGCGGGACCAACTGGACGGTCAGCCTGGAACAGGTTCCGGCAGAGGCGATCTTCGAGACGACCGATATCGTCACCGAGATTCAAAGCGCTTACGATCTCGCGGCGTAAGCTTTCATCCGAACAACTCAGCGCGCACTGCTGAAACGCGGATTGCGCGAGCACGTGGCCCGGCCCGGCGCATTCATGCATTTCGAAAATTTGTCATAAGCGCAGATGCGTGCGCCCTTCTTCATGAAGGCGCACCAGCGATACTCTTTCGCCTCGGCGGTCACCGGCGCAAGCACCAGAACGCCGAACATTGCCAAAGCGGCAACCAGCAATCTCACCGTCTCAGCCCTCAACGCTCCCGGCCGCAGACTAACAATTATTCCAGAACGGGCTAGTGTCCCGATTCCGAAGTTCGCATCCCTCGCTGCGCACTATTTTGCGAACTTCGGGATCGAAGGACACTAGCAATTGTTACTATTCTAGTGTGGCTTGGGTTCAGAAGTCCGCATGGCGAGCTCGCGGCAAGGGTGATGCGGACTTCTGAACCGCCACACTAGCGACAGATCAACGCACTGGCGATGCGGCAACGCAACAGGATTTGGTTTTCACCATGAATCGGCGGAGCGTGAGAAAACGAGCTCGGCTGCCGCCATGTCCTCGAGCGCATGCCCGGCAGACTTGAATACCGTGATCTCAAGGGGCGACGACCGGCCCGGCTTGCCGCCTTCCAGAACGTCACGCAGCGTAGTGATGTCTGATGCATCAACGCGCCCCGCAGCCAGCGGCGAAATGATATCGCCGGCCTCCTTCAAGGTCGTTTCGATGTCGACCACCACGCGGGCGCGAGCGATC
>JBEIPX010000515.1:0-2261 GCA_040376815.1 Bradyrhizobiaceae bacterium | reverse complement strand
GAGCAATTCCTGGATGGCACGCAAGTCCCCACCGCGCGAGAGCAGATGCGTTGCGAACGAATGCCGCAGCGCATGCGGCGTGGCGCTGTCCGGCAGACCGAGCGCACCGCGCAGCCGCTCCATCGTCAGCTGGATGATGCGCGGACTGAGCGGCCCGCCCCGCGCGCCGACGAAGATTTGCGAGGCTGCCGGCAGGTCGTAAGGGCACATCGCGACATAGTCGGCGATTAGTTGCAGCACGTTTTGCAGCACCGGCACCATGCGCGTCTTGCTGCCCTTGCCCATAACGACCAGCACGTCGCCGGCGCCGGGCGCAGGTACCTCGCGGCGCTTGAGGCCGAGCGCTTCGGAGATACGCAGGCCCGAGCCGTAAAGGAGCGCCATCACGGCAGCATCGCGCGCGAGTACCCATGGCTCGCGATTTTCACCCGCACGGATGTCCGCATCGGCCATTTGCCGCGCGGCTTCGACATGAAGCGGCTTCGGCAAACTCTTCGATACCTTCGGCGCGCGGATCGCTGACAGTGCACCGACATTGCCCTTGCCCTCGCGCTCCAGAAACCGGCCGAACGATCGCAGGCCCGCGAGTGCGCGCATCAGCGATCGGCCGGCGATGCCACCACTGCGGCGTGAGGCCATGAAGGCGCGAATGTCCGTTGCTTCCAGATTTGCGAATCGCTTCAGCGAAACCGCTTCGCCCCAATGCTCGCCGAGGAATGTTACGCATTGTTGCAGGTCGCGGCCATAGGCATCGAGTGTCTTTGGCGACAGCCGCCGCTCGCTGCGCAGGTGCGCCAGCCATTGCACCGCCGCAGTCTGGAAATCGGCAGCGGCGCTCGCGATCGGCGACACCTCGGGTAATGCGCTCGCTTTGGCCATGTGCGCCTTTGATTCGCAGTCCCGTTATCCGCCGCGATTGCGGCGCTTGACAGACTTCCCTATATCGCACCCCTTTCCTTCACCGTCCCTTAATCTTGGATTCGCGGATCGTTATGGCCAGACGTGTCGTCGACGTTCTCGTGCCGGTGGCGCTCGACCACACGTATTCCTATGCGGTTCCGGAGGGGATGGACCTTGCGCCGGGCGACGTGGTCACCGTGCCGCTGGCGTCGCGCGAGGTGACGGCCGTGGTCTGGGCCGAAAATCCGTCGCCCGATCCGCGATTGCACAATCGCCTGAAGGACATCAGCGAAAAATACGAGGTGCCGCCGCTCAAGACAGAGCTGCGCAGCTTCGTCGACTGGGTGTCGAACTACACGCTTTCGGCGCGCGGCATGGTCATGCGCATGACCTTGAAGATGGGCGACCTCGGGCCCGAGCGCGTACGGCCCGGCGTGCGGCTGGTCGGCGATCCGCCACGGCGCATGACGCCGGCGCGGCGGAGACTGATCGATCTGTTGTCGGATGGACTGCTGCACGGCAAGTCGGAGGCCGCGCGCGAAGCCGGGGTCAGTCCGGGCGTGATCGACGGCCTTGTCGATGAAGGGACGCTGGCGATCGAGCCGCTGCCGAAGCCGCCATCGCCGCCCGCGCCCGATCCGGAATTCGCTGTGCCGGACTTCTCGCCGGAGCAACGCGAGGCGGCCGATACGCTGCGCGCGATGGCCGCACAGGAGGCGTTCTCCGTCGCGCTGCTGGATGGCGTCACGGGCTCCGGCAAGACCGAGGTTTATTTCGAAGCCGTGGCGGAAACGATCCGGCGTGGCAAGCAGGCGATGATCCTGATGCCGGAGATCGCGCTGACCGGACAGTTTCTCGATCGCTTCGCGATCCGTTTCGGCGTGCGGCCGCTCGAATGGCATTCCGATCTGACGCCGCGCACCCGCGCACGCAACTGGGCTGCGATCGCGTCCGGCGAATCGCAGGTCGTGGTCGGTGCACGTTCGGCGCTGTTTCTGCCCTATGCCGATCTCGGCCTGATTATCATCGATGAGGAGCACGATCAGGCCTACAAACAGGACGACGGTACGCACTATAACGCGCGCGACATGGCCGTTGTCCGCGCGAATATCGCGAAAATTCCGGTGATCCTCGCCTCCGCGACGCCCTCGGTCGAGACCGAAGTCAACGCGCGGCGCGGTCGCTACCGTCGCGTGGCATTGCCGCAGCGCTTCGGCGGCCAGCATCTGCCGAACATCGAGGCGATCGATCTGCGCAAGGCGCCGCCGCCGCGCGGCCGTTTCATCTCGCCGCCGCTCGCGGATGCTGTGAAGATCGCGATCGCGCGCAAGGAACAGGCGCTGCTGTTTCTCAACCGCCGT
>JBEIPX010000348.1:0-3991 GCA_040376815.1 Bradyrhizobiaceae bacterium | reverse complement strand
CGAGATCGAGAAGGCGCATCCGGACGTGTTCAACGTGCTGCTGCAGGTACTTGACGACGGCCGCCTGACCGACGGGCAGGGCCGCACGGTCGACTTCCGCAACACGCTGATCATCATGACCTCGAATCTCGGCTCCGAATATCTGGTGAGCCAGGCCGACGGCGAGGACACTGGCGCGGTGCGCGACCAGGTGATGGCCATTGTGCGGTCGAGCTTCCGGCCGGAATTTCTCAACCGCGTCGATGAGATCATTCTGTTCCATCGGTTGCAGAAGAGCGAGATGAGCCGGATCGTCGAAATCCAGTTCCGCAGGCTGCAGAAGCTGCTGGAGGACCGCAAGATCGTCCTTTCACTCGACACGCCGGCGCGCGATTGGCTTGCCGACAAGGGCTGGGATCCGGCCTACGGCGCTCGTCCATTGAAGCGGGTGATCCAGCGCTATGTGCAGGACCCGCTGGCGGAGAAAATTCTCGCTGGCGATGTGCGCGACGGCGATACGGTCGATATTTCCACCGACAAGCAGGGTCTCACCTTCAACGGTGAGGCGGCTCAACCCAACGTCGACGACGATTTCGTCGCGCGAAGCACCGTCGTTTCCGATCTAGGTCAGGGCGGACGGCCGACAACGCACTGAAGCTGCTGACTGTCCAAAGCAAAGGCGCGCTCACCGGCGCGACTTTATGCTTCAAGAATTATCCGCTTATCGCGTCGTCGAACCGGTGAAGCTCGAAATGAAGCCGGCACCCTTACTGGCTGTCTTGCTCGCAGTCTTCTGGCCTGGGCTCTGGTCGGCGACACGCGCGCCGGGCCGCGTGCTCATCAGGCCCTCCACACGGTCCCGCTCCTGCTCGAAGCCGGCGAGCAACGATCCATCGAGCGAGCGTCCGCGCGGCAGGCGGATACGCATCGGATCGACGAATCGGCCGTTGACGAGAATTTCGTAGTGAACGTGGGCGCCGGTCGACAGGCCGGTCGATCCGACGAAGCCGATGACCTGTCCCTGGCGTACGCGCTTGCCGGGCTCCATGCCCTTGGCGAAGGCGGTCATGTGGCCGTACGCGGTCTCGTAGCCATTGGGATGCTTGATGCGGATGTACTTGCCGTAGCCGCCTTCCCAGCCGACCTTTTCGACGGTGCCGTTGCCGGATGCGAAGATCGGCGTGCCGTACGGCGCGGCCCAGTCGACGCCCGTGTGCATCTTGGTGTAGCCGAGAATCGGGTGGCGGCGGCCGCCGAAGCCGGAGCGCATGATCGCGTTATTGACGGGTTTGCGAACCAGGAACTTCTTCGCGCTCTTGCCGGTCTCGTCATAGTAGTCGACGACTGAATCGTCCGGCGTCTGGAAGCGGTAGTATTTTTTGGTTTCGCCGCCGATGGTGAGGGCTGCGTAGAGCACCTCGCTCTTGTCGACCGATACGGTGCCTTCGTCGTCGCCGGTAAAGAACACCTCGAACTGGTCGCCCGGCTACACCTTGCGCTGGAAATCGACGTCGTAGGAGTAGATGCGGATCATGTCCTCGATGACGGCGGCGGGGACCTTGTTGCGCAGCGCGGTTTCATAGACGCTCTGATAGAGCCGCACACCGCCGCCATCATCCTCCTCGTCGTCGCCGTTGTCGGCGACCTCGGTCGTGGTGTTGAGGCTCTGCACGTCGACGGCGACGTACTTTCCGAAGTCGGACAAGGCGGCGACGGCTTCGATGGCGGTTTCGTTGGCGACCATGACGCGCAGCGGCTGCAAACGTTGGCCGGGTCCCATCGGCGCCATCAGGATGCGGAGTTTCTGGCCTTCGCGAATGCCGCCGTCGCGGCCGCGCGCGCCGAGCGTACCGGCGATGGCTTTCGCTTCCTCCGGCGTCGCGCCCTGATCGCGCAGCACGGACAGGATGGTGTCGCCTTTCTTGACGATGTGGACGCGTTCGTTGGTTGGATTGCCGCCGGTGATCTGGTCTTTTGTCTTCGGCAGCAGCGTCACGTTCTCGGGCACGACGCGCGTTTCGAAGCCGGCATAGTGGTCGACGCCGCCTTCGGTGGCATAGGCAAGCTTCATATCGGGTTGAGCGCTTGCGTATCGAACGCCGGCGGTGTTGCCGCCGCGCCAGTTCGAGGCGTCGCGCACGCGCAGCAGAACGTCCTCGATCGAGATATTAGCGGCTATCTTCGCTCGCGGCAGCGCCGAGGCGAGATCGCGCGTGACGAACGACACTTCCGCATCGGGTTCAACGCCGTCGGCCGTCTGCGATCCATCGGCGGCGGTCGGTGTCGCGCTGCCGACGTCGGTGAGAAGCCGCTGAGCATTAAAGGGTGGAATCTTGGCGCTGAGCTCAGAGGTGGCGAGCGCCAGGTTGCCGGAAATGCGGATATGCGGCCGCACCTTCATGACGTCGCGGTTGCCGACGCGCTGGACTTGCGAGACGCGCACGACCTGACGCGCGGCGGCGGACTCGCTCGGCGGCGGCAGGCGGTCGCTCTTGCGCACCGTGCCGCGATCATTGACGCCGAAGGCGCCGCGCAGCGCACCTTCCATTCGCTCCGGCACCTTGGCGAAGGTCAGTTCGCCGTCGAGCGATGCGAAAACGGCGCCGCCGATGAGGGCCGCGCCGCAAAGCCCGGTCAGAATCGTGCCGCTGAACCACTGTACGGAGATGCGGCGGCGATCGATGACGGCGACTTCGGATCCGTCGACCGACAGCGGCGGCTCGTGACCGAGATCGATGATCCCGGCCTCACGATCGTAAGCCCCCCCACGCGACGTCTTGTGGTTCAAACCACAGTCCCCCAAAAACCTGTCCCGACACGACCGCGCCAGACACGCGGAATTTTCTTCGCTCACCCACGTTCGGGGCGTTTACGCCACATGCCCCACCGGCATGTGGCTCGGCCGCTCTGCCCAGTCGTAAACGATTCAGTCATAAACGCTCAATCCGCGGTCGCCAAACTGTTGGCGATCCATGTGAACGTCAATGATGAGGGCCTTTCAGTGCTTGCCGCCGGCTTATGGATTTATCTCCGGCTGGAGAGAGCGTTTCCCGTAACTCGATAGAACCTGATCTTGCCGGCCGCCAGCCCAGATGCCCATGCTGGTAAACCGCGATTCAAAGCCTATATGACGTCAGAACGTCGCAGGAATGTGGCCCAAGTACGGCGTGCCGACTGGAAAAACAATCACTTGTGCGGTGCGGCAAGGCTTTGGCTGATGGGGATAAAATCATGCGACGATTTGTTGACATCGGGCGTTGACAATCGGGTTTGGCCGGGCCTATAACCCGACCACTGGGCGCGGCGATGCCTTGGCTTCTTGGCCTTGGCACCAATACGCGTCTCTGGAAGCTCCTCATTGAGATGAGTGAATCAACAGCCGATCGTTGTCGGTTGTCATTCGTCGTCCGGTGAGGCTTTCGAAGCCTTCAGCAATGAAGGCTGGGGCTCCCCGCCCCGGGCTGTTTGACAAGTTAAGATGAAGAAAGAGAAACGTGGACGGCGGAGTCCTTGCGAGTCTCGATCATTTGAAAGCGCAAGTTTTCAACGGTTGAGGCTGGACGAAAGACTTCGGCGGTACACGTTTTAAAGGTTACACCATGGCCGCTTCGATGGGCTTGCTCATCGATGAGGTCAGTCGCTTGCGATGTGAATCGCTTGCGGCGAAATGGTGGGAACCTCGTCAAACGTTGTGATCAGCCGGTTTAAAGTTTCAAGTCCAACTTGAGAGTTTGATCCTGGCTCAGAGCGAACGCTGGCGGCAGGCTTAACACATGCAAGTCGAGCGGGCGTAGCAATACGTCAGCGGCAGACGGGTGAGTAACGCGTGGGAACGTACCTTTTGGTTCGGAACAACACAGGGAAACTTGTGCTAATACCGGATAAGCCCTTACGGGGAAAGATTTATCGCCGAAAGATCGGCCCGCGTCTGATTAGCTAGTTGGTGAGGTAACGGCTCACCAAGGCGACGATCAGTAGCTGGTCTGAGAGGATGATCAGCCACATTGGGACT
>JBEIPX010000341.1:0-4024 GCA_040376815.1 Bradyrhizobiaceae bacterium | reverse complement strand
GTGCGGAAGGTTTCATAATGCTGGCGCGCGAGCAGTGTGGTCGGCACCACCACCGCCACCTGCTTGCCCGCCATCGCCGCGACGAAGGCGCCGCGCAGCGCCACTTCCGTCTTGCCGAAGCCGACGTCGCCGCAGATCAGGCGGTCCATCGGCCGCCCGGTTTCGAGATCGTTCAGAGTCGAGGTGATAGCGCCGAGCTGGTCTTCGGTCTCCTCGTACGGGAAACGCGCGCAGAACTCATCGTAGGTGCCCTGCGCCGGAACGAACTTCGGCGCCTCGTGCAACTGCCGTTCGGCCGCGATCTTGATGAGATCGCCGGCGATTTCGCGGATGCGGCTCTTGAGCTTGGCCTTGCGTGCCTGCCAGCCCGAACCGCCGAGCTTGTCGAGTTCAACGCCGGTCTGCTCGGAGCCGTAACGCGACAGCAGTTCGATGTTCTCGACCGGCAGGAACAGCTTCGCGCCCGCCGCATAATGCAGTTCGAGACAGTCGTGCGGCGCGCCGGCGACATCGAGCGTCTGCAAACCGACGAAACGGCCGATGCCGTGCTCGACGTGAACAACGAGATCGCCCGACGTGAGGCTTGTCACCTCGGAGATGAAGTTCTCGAGCTTGCGGCTCGCCTTGCGCGGCCGCACCAGACGGTCGCCAAGGATATCCTGCTCGCTGATGACCGCGATGCTGTCAGTCTCGAAGCCGGATTCGAGGCCGACGACCGCCAGCATGGTCTCGTTGCGCGGCGTCGCCTGCACCACGCGCCATGTGTTCACGGACGTCAGGTTGAGCAGTTTGTGGTCCTTCAGCATCGAGGACATGCGATCGCGCGAGCCCTCGCTCCACAGCGCGACGACCACCTTCTTGCGCGCGGCCTGTAGCCCGTTGATATGCGCCGCGACCGCTTCGAAGACGTTGACCGTCGTGTCCGCCCGCTCCGGCGCGAAGTCACGACCCGCGCGGGCACCCACATCGATCACCGTCTCCGTCTCGGGAACGGCAAACGGCGTCAGCCGCGCCAGCGACGCATCGCCAAGTTCCTTCGTCCATTCCGCTTCCGTCAAATACAGCCGGTCCGGCGGCAGCGGCTTGTAGACGGTGCCACCGCCAGCCATGCCCAGCGCCTCGCGCCGAGCCTCGTAGTAATCGCTGATCTGCTTGAAGCGCTCGCGCGCGGCATCCTCACCCTGCGGCTCGATCACCAGCGGCGCGTCGCCGAGGTAGTCGAACAGCGTATCCATCTTCTCATGGAACAGCGGCAGCCAGTGTTCCATGCCGGGATGGCGGCGGCCTTCGCTGACCGCTTCGTACAGGAGATCGCCGCGCTCCGGCGCACCGAAGGCGGCGACATAACCCATGCGGAAACGGCGGATTGTCTCGGTGACCAGCTGGAATTCGGACACCGGCACGAGGTCGAGCCCGCGCATGTCGAGCAAGGTGCGCTGGGTTTCCGCGTCGAAGGTGCGGATCGATTCCAGCGTGTCGCCGAAGTAGTCGAACCGCACCGGCTGATCGAGGCCGGCCGGAAACAGATCGAGAATGCCGCCGCGCACCGCGTATTCGCCGCTTTCGCGGACGGTCGAGACGCGGTTGTAGCCGTTGTGTTCGAGCCAGGCCGTAATCGAGTTCATCGGCACGCGATGGCTCGGCGCGACCGAGAGCGCCTGCGCCGCGATCACCTCGCGCGCCGGAACACGCTGAACGATGGCGTTGACGGTCGTCAGCACGATCAGCGGCTTGTCGGAGCCGACGAGGCGGGAGAGCTTCGCGAGGGTTGTCACACGCTGCGCCAGCACGCCGCCATGCGGCGAGACCCGGTCGTATGGCTGGCAATCCCACGCCGGAAACTGCATCACACCGATATCGGGTGCAAAGAAATCGAGAGCGCGCGCAAGCTGCGCCATGCGCGGCCCGTCGCGGCAGACGACGGCAAGGCTGATTGCGGGCTTGTTCGGCTTCGCGGCGACCGCGCGCGCGAGATCGGAAATGACAAGACCTTCCGCTCCCTCCGCCACATTGGCGAGTGTCAGTGCGCGGCCCGGCGCAAGCTTTTCCGCAGGAGATTTCGGCTTCGACATCACGCTAGTGGTCCGATTCCAACATTCGCATTCCGCTTGCTGCGACGTCCGTTTGCGAATGTTGGAATCAAAGGACCACTAGCCAAGTATAATCTGCCAGTGGAGCTTTGAATTTGACATTCGCCGTCGGACGGCCTGGTTAAGTAGGGGGCGAATGTCAAATTCGCTCCACTGGGTCCGCCGGGCGGAACGCCTTGATGCGCTCGAACATCGGGCCTGCGATATCCGGCCCCGGCACAGCCGCGCCGGTCAGCGCCGCGTAGAGATCGGGATCGGCGGCTTCGATCAGATGCTCGAGCTGGCCGACTTCGGCCTCGCTGAGATCGCCGACATGCGCGTCGGCGAACCGGCCAAGCAGCAGGTCCATCTCGCGCGTGCCGCGATGCCAGCAGCGGAACAAGAGCCGCTTGCGCCGCGGATCCAGTCCTTCGCTCGATCGTGTCGTCCCGGTCATCGTGTCCCGCTTTATTCCAGATTCCGAACGCCAAACGCCCGGACGTGCCGGGCGGGTGGGTATAGCCTTGCTTCCCGCCGATGTCAGCCCGTCTCGCACGGCAGCTGGTGCAGCGAAATCGGGATGCTGGCGATTGCTTTCCCACGGAAATGCATTCAACCCTTCGATAGTTCGTCGTGTTGCCGGAATCAGTCAGCAGCTCAATCAACATGCGCCCGCCGCTCCTCAATCCGCTGTTTGCGCTGGTCACGAGCCTCCCCGGCACCGGGCCGAAGCAGGACAAGCTGCTGCGCTATCTGCTCGGGCGCGAGGAAACGCCCCGCCTTGTCGATCTCCTGCTGCATCTGCCGTCGACCGTGATCGATCGCCGGGCGCAGCCGAAAGTCCGTGACGTGGTGCCCGGGTCCGTCGTCACGCTGAAGGTCACGATCGACCGGCACCGGCCGACGCCGACCGGCCGCGCGCGCGTGCCCTACCTCGTCTACGCCAGCGACGAAACCGGCGACGTGGTGCTGACCTACTTCCGCGCCAAGGGCGACTATGTCGAGAAGCTGCTGCCGGTCGGCGAGACGCGCTACGTCTCCGGCAAGGCCGAGATGTACGACGGCACACTGCAGATGACGCATCCGGATCGCGTCGTCGACGAGGCCGGCCTCAAGACGCTGTCGCTGATCGAACCGGTCTATCCGCTCACCGAAGGGCTCGCGCTCGGATCGCTTCGCCGCGCCATGGGACTCGCACTGACCAAGCTGCCGGCGATGCCGGAATGGATTTCGCCTGACGTGCTGCGCCGGTGCCGATTTCCGCCATGGGGCGTGGCGCTCCGTCACGTGCACGAACCGAAGGAGCTCACCGACATCCTGCCGCAGGAGCCTTACTGGTCGCGGCTTGCGTTCGACGAACTGCTCGCGGGGCAACTGGCGCTGGCGCTGGTGCGCGCGCAGTTGCGCCGTCCGGCAGGCGCGCGGCATGCCGGTGACGGGCACCTGCGGCGCAAGGTGATCGATGCTCTTCCCTACGCGCTGACGAAGTCGCAACAGGAAGCGGCGGCCGCCATCGCTCACGATCTGCAACAGCCGTTGCGGATGCTGCGGCTCCTGCAAGGCGACGTCGGTGCTGGCAAGACGGTCGTCGCGCTGCTGGCGGCAGCCGCGGTCGCCGAGGCCGGCAAGCAAACGGCGCTGATGGCGCCGACGGAAATTCTGGCGCGCCAGCACATCAAGACCATCACGCCGCTGGCCGAGCGCGCAGGCATTCGCGTCGCCATCCTCACCGGCCGCGAGAAAGGCAAGGAGCGCCGCGAAATTCTGGCGAAGCTCGAAGCGGGCGAACTCGATGTGCTGGTCGGCACCCATGCGCTGATCCAGGACGACGTGATCTTCAACTCGCTGGCGCTGGCGATCGTGGACGAGCAGCACCGCTTCGGCGTGCGCGAGCGCCTGACGCTGACGCAGAAAGGCGAAGCCGTCGACGTGCTGGTGCTGAGCGCCACGCCGAT
>JBEIPX010000498.1:0-2487 GCA_040376815.1 Bradyrhizobiaceae bacterium | reverse complement strand
GTTTTCCGTCTGCTTTCCGCTGATCTGGGCGCTGTCCACGTCGCTGAAGCCGAAGTCTGAGATTTTCGCGACGCCGCCGACGCTCATTCCGCGGTCGATCACGCTCGAGAACTACGAAGCGCTGCTGACCGGCCGCCAGCAATACTATCAGTCGGGCGGACAGGCCCAGTCGAGCGGTCCGACGCCGGCGCAGTTCTTCACGCGCTGGTTCGTCAACAGCGTGATCGTCACGCTCGGATCGACGCTGATCAGCATCGTCGTCTCGACACTCGCCGCTTACAGCTTGACCCGCTTCAGATACTGGGGCCGCAGCATCATTCCGTACTTCAGTCTGCTCGGTTACATGGTGCCGTCGATCATCTTCGTCTTTCCGCTGTTCCTGATGATGGTGCGGCTCGACCTGACCGACAATTTGCTGAGTCTCATCCTCGGCTACGTGTGCATCACTCTGCCGTTCTGCATGTGGTTGATGTGGGCCTTCATGCGCTCGATCCCGATCGAGATCGAGGAGGCGGCACTGATCGATGGTGCATCGCGCTATCAGGTCTTCGCTAATGTGGTTTTGCCGACGGCGTTGCCGGGCATCATCGCCGCGTCGATCTTCTCGATGATCGTGTCGTGGAACGACTATCTGTTCGGCCGGGTCTTTATCAATTCGCTGGACAACCTGACGCTGACGGTCGGCGTCATGCTGTTCTTCGAAGGTACGCACGTAGAGTGGGGGCTGCTGATGGCTGCTTCCGTTCTGATGACGGTGCCGATGGCAATCCTGTTCATGGCTCTGCAGCGTCATCTGGTCGCCGGCTTCGGCGCCGGTGCCGTCAAGGGCTGATTTTAGCGAGAGATAAACGACATGGACGTCAAGCTAGAGCGTATCAACAAGAGCTTCGGCAGCGTATCGATCCTGAAGGATATCGATCTGATATTCCCGAGCCGGAAGTTCGTCACGCTTCTCGGGCCATCGGGTTGCGGCAAGACGACCCTGCTTCGCATGATTGCCGGGCTCGAGGATATTTCGGCGGGCAGCATTCGTTTCGGCGAGCGCGAAGTGAACAAGCTGGCGCCGCGCGATCGCAACATCGCGATGGTGTTCCAGTCCTATGCGCTTTACCCGCAAATGACGGTGCGCAAGAACCTCGGCTATGGGCTGCGGGTCCGGCGCACGCCGGCGAATGAGATCGACAGCGCGGTGGAGCGCGTCGCACGCATTCTGGAAATTGATCACTTGCTGGATCGCAAGCCCGCACAGTTGTCCGGCGGTCAGCGGCAGCGGGTCGCGCTCGGGCGTGCCATGGTCCGCAAGCCAGATATCTTCCTGATGGATGAGCCGCTGTCGAACCTCGACGCCAAGTTACGTGTGACGATGCGCGGCGAACTGCGGCGCTTTCATCTCGATCTGAACGCGACCACGGTCTACGTGACCCACGATCAGCTCGAAGCGATGACCATGTCGGACCTGATTGCGGTCATGCATAAGGGCGTCGTCCAGCAGTTCGGAACGCCGGAGGAAGTCTACAGCCGGCCCGCCAATCTTTTCGTGGCCGGCTTCATCGGCAGCCCGCCGATGAATTTCCTCGAAGGACGCATCGACGGCGGGCGGTTCAGGATCGGAGAGGTGGCCTTGCCGCTTCCTGCATTGATGGGCGCATCGAGCCCCGATGCCATCATGGGAGTCCGGCCGCAGGATCTGAGTCTTGTGTCATCCGCCAATCCTGACTCGCTGGCAGGCACCGTCTCACTCGTCGAGCTGCTCGGTTCGGAGAAGCTCGTCGAGGTGCAGATATCCGATCGCAAGCGTGTCAGCGTGCAGGTGCGTGCCGAGACGCAGGTGAACCTTGGCGACACCGTGCATGTCGGCTTTGACGCCAGGCGCGTTCATGTGTTCGACAAGCAAACCGAGCAGTCGATCCTGGCAGACCGGGTGGCCGCCAGAGCAATGAACTGAACGGCGAGGCCGGCCGAACGCTAATTGACCGGCAAGCCGAGATGCGCGCGGAACCTGGTCTTGAGATAGGTCCCGTCGCGCGCAGGTAGCGCTCGCTCGGGATTGGCAGGCGAGATCGCGATCCGCACGAACTTCGGGCCGCTGAGGTCTTGCAGCTTGGGCCGGTAGCTTTCCACGCCCTTGAGATCGGTGATTTCCGTGACGTCGGGGAAACCGGCGCCCTTGGCGATCAGGTCAAGCCGGACGCCAAGTCCGGAGTGGCTGCGCTGCATGCCGGTTTCGCCGTAGTAGCCGTTGTCGAGCACGGCGATCGTCAGATTGCCCGGCTTGCGTACCGCCACGGTGAGCAGGTTGCCGGTGCCCATGAGCTGCTCGCCGTCGCCGGTCAGCACCAGCACGGGCCTTTTCGGCTGTGCGAGCGCGATGCCGAGGCCGACCATCGCCGCGCCTCCCATAGCGCCCCAGAGATAGAAGTTTCCGTCGTGGTCTCCCGCCGCAAAGGCATCATACGACGGCGAGCCTAGGCCGGTGACGACCAGCAG
>JBEIPX010000216.1:0-5717 GCA_040376815.1 Bradyrhizobiaceae bacterium | reverse complement strand
GTCGGCGTTCTGGCCGGCGAGAACGGCCCGGGCGGCCTCAAATTCGATGACGTCCAGTCGACGTACCTCGTCGGATCGGTGGCGCTGGCGCTGATCCTGTTCGATGGCGGATTGAAGACCCGCTTCCAGGCCATTCGCGCAGTGCTTGCGCCGTCGATGGTGCTCGCGACATTCGGCGTGCTGATCACGGCGCTGCTGACGGCGCCGGTGGCATACTACGCCCTCAGCCTCGGCTGGATCGAGGCGCTGCTGCTGGGCGCGGTGGTTGCGTCGACCGACGCGGCAGCGGTGTTTCTGCTGATCCACGCGCAGGGGCTTCGCTTGCGTCCGCGCGTCGGTGCGACGCTTGAAGTCGAGTCCGGGACCAACGATCCGTTTGCGGTGTTTCTGACGCTGATGCTCGTCGAGCTGCTCTCGCTCGGTCAGAGCACGGTTCTGCAGGTGATCGGGCAGTTCTTGCGCGAGGCCTTGCTCGGAACGCTGTTCGGCGTACTCGGCGGCCGGCTGGTGGTGCTCGGGCTCAATCGCGTGGCGCTGCCGCAGGGCCTGCACGCGCCGTTTGTGACGACGGCGGCGCTCGTGATTTTCGGCCTCGCGGAGATCGCCCACGGTTCCGGTTTTCTTGCGGTCTATCTTGCTGGCCTCGTGATCGGCAACCGGCCGACCCGCGCGCATAACTCGGTGGTAGCGTTTCTCGATGCCGCGACCTGGCTTGCGCAGATCGTCATGTTCGTGCTGCTCGGGCTTCTGGTCTGGCCAGGGCGTCTGCTTGATACGTTGATCCCGGCGGTCGCGGTGGCAATGATGCTGACGCTGGTCGCGCGGCCGGTCGCGGTGATGCTGTGTCTGATGCCGTTCCGTTTCCAGTGGCGGGAGAAAATCTTCATCTCATGGGTCGGTCTGCGTGGCGCGGTTGCGATCTTCCTCGCGTCGATCCCGCTGCTGATCGGCCTGCCGAACGCCTCGATCTATTTCGATGTTGCCTTCGTCGTCGTGCTGATCTCGCTGCTGTTGCAGGGCTGGACCATCGGCTTCGCCGCGCGGCAGCTGCATGTCGCGCTTCCGCGCACCGACAGCACGCCGCGGCGCATCGAACTCGATCTTCCCGGCCAGCTCGAGCAGCAGCTCGTCGGATATCCGGTGCGGGCGAAGAGCCTGTTCTTCCGGCGCGGCTTGTTTCCATCGTGGTCGAAGCCGACGCTGGTGATCCGCGACGAGAAAATTCTCTCGCCGCAAGAGGCCGAGCCGGTCGCGCCGGGTGACTACATCTATCTGCTGGCGCCGCCGGAGCGTGCTCAGGCGCTCGATCGCTTCTTCGTCGACATGCCGCCGGTCTCGGCGCCCGATCCGCATCTGCTCGGCGAGTTTGTGGTCGCGGGCGAAACCGCGTTGCAGGATCTCGCCGCTGCCTATGGAATCGCCGTTCCGCCGGATGAGGCCGATCGCTCCGTTGCGGATTACTTCGATCTGCATCTCGATCGCGTGCCGACGGTCGGCGCAACGCTACCGCTCGACAGCATAGTGCTGGTGGTCCGTGCCATCAGCGGCAACCGCGCGCACGTGATCGGTCTGCGGCTGCCCGAAGACGAGGATGACAAACCGCCTCCGACGCGCAAGGACCTGTTGCGCCAGCGTCTGCGGCGGGCCTGGCGGGAATTGTCGGGAGCGTAAGCGCGGTTCAGAGGGCACGCGATGGCACGAGGATCGGTCCGTCCGGCGTCTCGATGCGATTGACCGACACGCCGAATATCTCTGCAATCCGTTCGGGCGTCAGCGCGTCCTGGGGTCTGCCGCTCGCGACGATACGGCCCTCGTTCATCAGCACGACCTTGTCGGCAAAGCGCATCGCCAGCGCGAGGTTGTGAATGATCGCGACGACCGCGGCGCCTTGTCTCGCGATGGTTCGCAACAGCTCCATCACGATCAGCCGGTGCCGCTCGTCGAGTGAAGCGGTGGGCTCGTCGGCGATCAGCACCGGGGCCTCAGTTGCCAGTGCCCGGGCAATGGCTACGCGCGCGCATTCGCCGCCGGAGAGGGTGGTGATCAGACGATCGGCGAATGGTTCGACCGATGTCGCCGCCATTGCGCGGGCAATTGCGGCGCGGTCGGCGTCGGTTCTGCGCGAGAATGGATCGGCGTGGGGCTCGCGGCCGAGGGCGACGATGGCGTCGACCCGCATCGGCCAGTGGAATTCATGACCCTGCGGCAGGTAGGCGAGCGCGCGCGCACGTTCACGTAGTGTCATCGACGCGAACGGCTTGCCGTTGAACGTGACCTCGCCGTTGCTCGCAATCAGACCGGCGAGCGCGCGCGCCAGTGTTGTTTTTCCCGCACCGTTGGGACCAGCGAGAATCGTGAGTTCGCCGGGATTCAGCGCGATGCTGGCGTCGTCGACGATGCGCCGTCCGTTGCGAATGACTGTCAGCGCACGCCCTTCGAGGAGTGACGTCATAGCGTCGAATCCTCCAAAGCTCTTCGCTCGCGGAAGATCATCGCAAGGAAGAACGGCACACCGATCAGCGCGGTGACGACGCCGATCTTGATTTCGATCACAGCAGGGATCAACCGCACGGTGATATCAGCGGCGATGAGCAGCGCGGCACCGGCCAGCGCCGCCGGCAGCAGGACGCGTGCGGGGTCGGAGCCGTAGAACCGGCGCACCAGATGCGGCGCGACGAGTCCGACAAACGAGATCGCACCCGCAACCGCAACCGCTGCGCCGACACCGAGCGCGACGCCGATGACGACAAGGACGCGCGTCCGTTCGACATTGACGCCCAGTGACGCGGCCGCATCCTCGCCGAGCGTCAGCGCGCGGAATGCGCCGGCGTTCGACGCCAGCACGAGCCAGCTCGCCACCATGAAGGGGGCTGCGAGCCAGACGTGATCGATGCTGCGATCCTGAAGCGAACCGAGTAGCCAGAATGCGATTTCGAGGGCGATGAACGGATTGGGCGCAAGATTGAGAATGAGTGCGATCGCCGCGCCCGCGAGACTTGCCAGCGCAAGACCCGCGAGCAGCGTGACCGTCAGCGACGCGCGGCGGCCGGCAATTGCGACGAGCGCACCCACGGACAAGAGCGCACCGGCGATGCCGCCGAGCGGTACTGCGATCGACAACGCGGTCGCAAATCCGAACGCCATGATGGCCGCGGCGGCAGCGGCGGCTGCCTGCGGCGCGCCGAACAAGCTCGGCTCGGCGAGTGGATTGCGCAACAGCCCTTGCAGCGACGCGCCCGCCAGTCCGAACGTCGCGCCGATCAGGGCGGCGAGCAACGTGCGCGGCAGGCGAATATCCCGGACGATGATGGAGACGACGCCCTGATCCGAGACAAGCGCCTTGAGTGCCGTCGCCGGCGAAAACTGCGCAGGGCCGGTCAGCAGCGACACGATCATCAGCACGACGACCGCAAGGGCGAGCGTGACAGTGACAACGCGGGATGTCGCGGCGGAGGTCATGACGTTAGATTTGGTGTCCGGTCGGCAGCGGCGCGGCAGGCTGACGCGCCCGGCGAGGCGTGGCATAACAGGGCGGCATGATCAAGAAGACTGTCTCCATCTGGCTGAGCGTTTGTGCCCTGTGCCTCGTTCCGGGTGTAAGCGCGGCTGCGGATATCCCGCGCCGGATCGTCTCGTTCAATCTTTGCACGGATCAGCTTCTGTTGGCGCTTGCGGATCCCGAGCAGATCGCCGGGCTTTCGCCCTATGCCGTCAATCCGGCGATGTCGGTCATGACGGAGGCGGCCGCGCCCTACCGCAAGCTCGATTGGGATGCGGAATCGGTGATCAATCTTGCACCCGATCTCGTGCTGACTGCGCCGAGCCATCGCCCGATCCGTGCCATGCTGGCGTCGATGGGCGTGCGTGTGGCCGAGATTCCTTTCATCGTTGATATCGAGGCTGCGAAGCGGCAGGCGCGTGAGGTCGGCGTACTGGTCGGGCATCCGGAGCGCGGCGAAGCGCTCGCGCGCGAGATCGAGGCAGCGGAGCGGAAACTCGCTTCAGCATCGGCGTCGCCGGCGCGCACGGCGCTGCTGATCGGTCGTGGCGGTTACACGGAAGGTGCGGCGAGCCTGCCTTCAGCGATGCTGCGCGCCGCCGGTTTCACGCCGCCTGCGATTGCACCGAAGGGTTTCGGCGGCTTCATTTCGCTGGAGCGGCTTCTGATCGATGGGCCCGATGTGGTGGTCACGCAAGACATCCCGCGTGAGGCGCGCGATCAGGGCGCGCTGTATGTCACCCATCCCGCCGTGTTCGCGCGTTACGCTGACCGGCGCATCAACCTGCCTGCGCGCTATACGTTGTGCGGCGGGCCGGCGCTGGTGCAGGGACTGAATTATCTCGGCGATGCGGTGAAGGCGCTGCGTTAGCCTCTCAGCGCGGCAGGATGTCCGTGCTGCCGGATGCCGCGATCCGTCCGCGTTTGAGCAGCACGATGTGCGAAGCGATCTGGCGCAACTCATCGGCGTCGTGGCTGACATAAACCATCGGCACCGCCGCTTCATCGCGCAAGCGAATGAGATACGGCAGGATTTCCTCCTTGCGCTCGTCGTCGAGCGAACCGAGCGGTTCATCGAGCAGCAGCAGGCGCGGCTTTGACAATAGCGCACGTCCAATGGCAACCCGCTGGCGCTCGCCGCCGGAGAGATTTCCGGGTCTCCGGTCGAGCAGATCGGCGATATCGAGCAGATTGACGATGCGAACCTGTTCGTCAGGATCGGGCGCGAGACCGTTCATGCGGCGCCCGTAATCGAGATTGCGGCGGACGTCCAGTTGCGGAAACAGCCGCGCGTCCTGGAAGACATAACCGATGCGCCGCAGATGCGCCGGCACGTGCACCGAACGCGTTGTATCGTCGAGCGTGTGGCCGTCGATCATGATCGCGCCGCGATCGGGCTTGATCAATCCGGCGATCATGCCGAGCAGCGATGTCTTTCCTGCTCCCGACGTACCGAACAGGCCGGTGACGCGGCTGTCGCTCGTGAACGCGACGTCGATCATGAATGTGCCGAGCTGCTTTGCGGCTTCGATCTTCAGCATCGTCAGATTCCGTGCAGCCGCTGCGTCGCTCGCCGCGACAGAACTTCCGAGGCGACCAGCGCGACGACGGAAATGATGATCGAGACGAGGACGAGCCGCATCGCGGCCGCATCGCCGTTCGGTGTCTGGATCAGCGAATAGATCGCAGACGAGATGGTTTGCGTCTCGCCGGGAATGTTGGAGACGAACGTGATGGTTGCACCGAACTCGCCAAGCGCTTTCGCGAACGCCAGCAGCATGCCGGCGAGGATACCGGGCAACGCCAGCGGCAGCGTTACGGTCGTGATGACGCGCCAGGGCGCCGCGCCAAGCGTGCTGGCCGCCTGTTCGAGCTTTTGGTCGACCGCTTCGATCGAGAGGCGGATCGGCCGCACCAGCAGCGGAAACGCCATCACGCCGCACGCCAGCGCGGCACCGGTCCAGCGGAAGGAGAAGACGATGCCGAGATTGTCGGCAAGCCATGCGCCCACAAGGCCGCGGCGGCCGAACGTCAGCAGAAGCAGATATCCGGTGACGACGGGCGGCAGCACCAGCGGTAGGTGGACCAGCGCATCGAGCAGCGACTTGCCGTAAAAATTCACGCGCGCGAGCAACAGCGCAATGCCGATGGCGATCGGCGTCGCGACAACGGTGGCTATGAGAGCCACACGAATGGACAGCAGGATGGCTGTCCACTC
>JBEIPX010000265.1:0-4915 GCA_040376815.1 Bradyrhizobiaceae bacterium | reverse complement strand
GGCGTGATCGATTTTCAGGACGCCGTGCTTGGTCCCGCCGCCTACGATCTGGTGTCGCTGTTGCAGGACGCGCGCATCGACGTTCCGGAAGAACTCGAACTCGCCATGCTCACGCGCTACGCGAAAGCCCGCCGGGCCGCCGATCCCTCGTTCGATCCGGCCGGCTTCGCCGAGACCTATGCCGTGATGTCGGCGCAGCGCAACACGCGGCTGCTCGGCACCTTCGCGCGGTTGAACCGGCGCGACGGCAAACCGCAATATCTGAAGCATCAGCCGCGGATCTGGACCTACCTGAACCGCTCGCTGGCGCATCCGCATCTGGCGCCCCTGCGGGCCTGGTACGCCGCCAACGTCCCACCTCCGGCGCCACCCGCCTGACCTGCAACCCTGCGCGCCCACCCAAAGCTTTACGAATTCTTAGCCACGTCCGCCCTAGGCTACCCGGTGATTTCTGGCTCGGAGCACGACCATGGGCACTGAACGGCGAACCGGCGAACGCGTGACGTTCGAGCGCGGCTATTCCGCGCAGATGATGGGTATCGACGGCACCTGGCGGCGCAACTGCACGATGGAAGACGTTTCCGAGACCGGCGCCAAGCTGACGGTGGAGGGCTCGGTCGAAGGTCTGCACCTCAAGGAATTCTTCCTGCTGCTGTCGTCGACCGGCCTCGCCTATCGCCGCTGCGAACTGTCGTGGGTGAACGGCGAGCAGATCGGCGTGAATTTCCTGAAGCAGGTCGACAAAAAGAAAAAAAGCAGCCGCCGGCAGTCGGCAGATGCCTGATGATTGCGGCGCGTACCCTGCCGCCTTTGTCGCACAACCGTCACTGATACCACCTAGAGCGAGGCGGCCTGCACCGGGCTGGCGCCTTGATTCGTGCGGGGCCCAAACCGCAGAACAATCTGTAAGACTTGTTTTGTATGCTTGGCGCGGCGAACTGCGCTAGACTGAGATCAAAGGCTTTCCGGCAATCCTCATGCCCGCACGACCCTCCACCGCCATGGTTCTTGCCGCCGGTCTCGGCGTGCGGATGCGACCGCTCACCAACACCAAACCGAAACCACTCGTACCCGTCGCCGGCAAGACGCTGCTCGATCACGGACTCGACAAGCTCGCCGAGGCCGGCGTGCAGAAGGCCGTGGTCAACGTGCACTATCTGCCGGACCAGATCATTTCCCACGTCGCCGGCCGCAAGCAGCCGCGCATCGTCATCTCCGATGAACGCGATGTGATCCTCGGCACCGGTGGCGCGGTGGTGCGTGCGCTGCCGGAACTCGGCGACAAGCCGTTCTACCACCTCAATGCCGACACCATGTGGATCGACGGCGTCTGCTCGAACCTCGCGCGGCTGGCGGATTCGTTCGATCCCGCGCGGATGGACATCCTGCTGCTGATGGCGCCGACGGCGGGCAGCATCGGCTACTCCGGCAGCGGCGACTACGCGATGCTGCCGGATGGAACGCTGCGCCGGCGCAAGGAGCGCGAGGTCGTGCCGTTCGTCTATGCGGGCGCCGCGATCATGTCTCCTGCGATCTTTGCCGACGCACCAGTGGGCGAATTCTCGCTGACGAAGAATTTCGATCGCGCCAACGAGCAGGGCCGGCTGTTCGGCCTGCGCCTCGACGGCACCTGGATGCATGTCGGCACGCCCGACGCCGTGCAGGCCGCGGAACGGGCATTTCTCGCCAGCGTGGCCTGACACAAGCGCGACTCCCGTCCTCTTCCATCCCGTGACATGATGCAGCCCGATCTCGAATCAGGCCCTTCATGCGCGTCTTCAACGCCCCTGCCTCTGCGCCGTTTCTCTCGACCGTCATCACGGCGTTGATCGATGGCGTCCTTGTCGATGGCTTCAAGGCGCGTGCGAATCCGGAACGGCTCGCGGAAGCGACGATCTATCTGCCGACCCAGCGCGCCGCCCGCATGGTGCGCGACGTGTTTCTCGATGTGCTCGATGCGAAAGCTGTGGTGCTGCCGCGCATCGTCGTCCTGAACGACATCGACGAGGACGAGATCGCATTCGCCGAAGCTGCTGCGCCACCGGCTGGCGGCGAAGGTGCGCTGAACCTTCCGCCCGCGCTCGGCGGCATGGAGCGGCGTCTGCTGCTCGCGAAACTCGTCGCCGCGTGGGCCGCCCGGCTGCCGGTGCGCGCCGGCGAACCGCCACTCGTGGCCGGAGGCCCGGCGCAAATCCTCGCACTCGCCGACGATCTCGCCCGCCTGATGGACGACATGGCGACGCGCGAGGTCGACTGGAGCAAGCTCGACGAGCTCGCGCCGAGCGACTTCGACGAATACTGGCAGCTGACGCTGAAGTTCGTGAACATCGCGCGCGAGTATTGGCCTGAAGCACTAAAACAACTCGGCCGGATCGAGTCGGCCTTGCGGCGCGATCGCCTGATCGCCGCCGAAGCCGAGCGGCTGAAGACGCACAGTAAGGGTCCGGTGATTGCGGCGGGGTCCACCGGCTCGATGCCGGCGACCGCAAAGTTCCTGCACGCCATCGCCAGCCTTCCCAACGGCGCCGTGGTGCTGCCCGGGCTCGACACCGACCTTGACGACGACGCGTGGCGCGCGATCGGCAACACGGACGGCGACGACGGACATCCGACCGCGCCGGCATCGAGCCATCCGCAGTTCGCGCTGCATGCCTTGCTCGATCGCTTCGGCCTCTCGCGGAAAGACGTGATCCAGCTTGGCGAGCCTGCACCACACGGGCGCGAGCTTCTCACATCGGAAGCGATGCGCCCGTCGGATGCGACGGCGCGCTGGCATCAGCGGCTGGCGGAGCCGGATGTCGCAACCCGTCTCACACATGGGCTGCAATCGCTGGCCGTGGTCGAAGCACCGAATTCAGAGATGGAAGCACTGACGATCGCCGTCGCCATGCGCGAAGCGGTTGCCGAGAATCGTGCGACGGCGCTGGTGACGCCGGACCGCATGCTGGCGCGGCGCGTCATGGCTGCCCTGGATCGCTGGAATCTCGCCTTCGACGATTCGGGCGGTGAATCGCTGATGGATACATCTGCTGGACTGTTCGCGCGGCTCACCGCGACTGTCATTGCGGATCAGTGCGCGCCACCCGATTTGCTGGCGCTGCTGAAGCATCCGCTGTTCCGGCTCGGACGTGCGGCGGGTGGCTGGCGCTCGGCGATCGAGGCGCTCGAGATCGCGCTGTTGCGTGGGCCGCGCCCGGCCGCGGGAAGCGCTGGCCTTGGGCGCGACTTCACAATCTTCCGCGCAGAATGGGCCAAGCTCAAAGCAGGTCAGCCGTCACTTCTGCATGCCGCAGAGCCGGGTGCGAAGCTGCGCGAAAGCGACCTCGATTCCGCCAAACAGCTGATCGTCGCACTGCACGACGCTTTGAAGCCGCTCGAAAGCACTGCCAAGAACCGGCCCCACGATTTCGCGACGCTCGTTGCCGCACACCGGGCAACTATCGAAGCGCTGGCGCGCGATGATGCCAGCAACATCTCGGCGTATGACGGCGATGACGGCGAATGCCTCGCGGCGACGTTCGACGATTTCGCTGCTATCGCTGATGACATCACATCGGGTGCGCTTCAGACATCGATCCCCGACTACCCCGATCTGTTCCAGACCACGTTTGCCGATCGTATCGTACGGCAACGGCAGCGTCCCGGCGCGCTGCTGCGCATCTACGGTCCGCTGGAAGCGCGCCTCACCCACTGCGATCGCGTGATCCTCGGCGGGTTGATCGAAGGCATCTGGCCGCCTGCTCCGCGCAACGATCCCTGGCTCAGCCGTCCGATGCGGCAACAGCTCGGCCTCGATCTTCCCGAACGCCGCATCGGCCTCGCCGCACACGACGTCGCGCAACTGCTCGGCGCACCCGACGTGATCCTCACTTACGCTGCCAAGAGCGGCGGCACGCCGGCGGTCGCCTCGCGTTTCCTGCATCGGCTCGAAGCGGTCGCGGGAAGCGAACGCTGGGACGCGGTGAAACAGCGCGGCGAACGGTATCTGCATTATGCGGAGGCGCTCGATCGCTCCGCGCAGCCGCCCAAGCCTTGTCCGCAGCCGCAGCCGAAACCGCCCCGCGATGCGCGCCCGACACGCATGTCGGTGACCGAGATCGAGGACTGGCTGCGCGATCCCTACACGATCTACGCCCGCCGCATTCTTGATTTGCAGCCGCTCGATCCGGTGGATATGCCGCCATCGGTTGCCGATCGCGGTTCGGCGATCCATCAGGCGCTCGGCGATTTCGGGGTGAAGTTCCCCACCGCGCTGCCCGAGCAGATCGAGCAGGTCTTGCGCGAGATGGGGCAGGCGCATTTCGCACCCCTGATGGAGCGGCCGGAAGCACGGGCACTGTGGTGGCCGCGTTACTTGCGCGTCGCCGGCTGGTTCGCAGGCTGGGAGCGCGAGCGGCGTCACGATGTGCGCGCTATCGACGCGGAAACATCCGGGCGGATTCAGGTCTCGACGGGCGAGCGTGCCTTCACGCTGTCATGCCGTGCCGACCGCATCGAACGGCGCAGCGATCGCACGTTCGCCATCGTCGACTACAAGACCGGCACGCCGCCGAGCGACAAGCAGGTGCGGCTCGGACTGGCGCCGCAGCTCACGCTGGAAGCTGCGATCCTGCGCAAAGGCGGCTTCGCCGGCATCGATCCCGACGCGTCCGTCAGCCAGCTCGTGTATCTGAAACTCAGCGGCAACAACCCGCCCGGCGAAGAGCGCATCCTCGAACTCAAACGCGACCGCAAGGATGCGGGCATGCTGCCCGACGATGCAGCCGACGACGCGTTGCGGAAGCTGCAGGAGCTGATCGCGGCGTTCGAGAACGAAGCGCAGCCTTACGTCTCGCTCAGCCTTCCGATGTGGCAAAACAAATACGGAAAATACGACAACCTCGCGCGCATCCGCGAATGGACGATCATCGGCGAG
>JBEIPX010000307.1:0-4380 GCA_040376815.1 Bradyrhizobiaceae bacterium | reverse complement strand
TAAGAACTCTTATATATTATTCGAGCTCTTATATTATCAGACCGGTCTCGAATGTCGAGCGGCCGGATCCGAAACGCTGGAAAGGTGGATCAGACGATGACGACACGCGCGATCAACGAGAAGTGCCTGCTCACCCATATCAAGGCCGAGCATCAGCACGACATGGCGGGCACGCTCGCGACGCTGCATCCGGACTGTCTCTTTGAGGATCGCCCGATCGGCATGACCTTGCGTGGCCGCGAGGGCGCGCGGCAGCACTATCAACTCTGGTGGAGCGCGTTCGGCGTCAGCACCGAAGACGGCGCGGTGCACTGGGTACGCGACGATCTCGCCATCGGCGAGGCGTATTTCGCGGGCGCGCACAAGGGCACGTTCCTCGGCATTCCCGCCTCCGGTCTGCCGATCCGCTTTCCGTTCACGGTGATCTGCACGTTCCGCGACGGCTTTCTCGCCGGCGAACGCTTCACCTACGATCTGAACGACATCCTGCGCCAGATCGGCCAGCCGGCATTCAAGCTGCCGGCGGCGGCGTGACGATACTCTCCCTCTCCCCGCTTGCGGGGAGAGGTGAAGGCCAACACAACGTCACCAGCTACAACTTGAACACGCGCCTGGCGTTGCCGGACAGGAACGCTTCCGCCTGCTCGCTCGACAGTCCGAGGCCGGACAAGCCTTCCAGACATTTCTGCGGCGGCAGCATCGGCCAGTTGGTGCCGAACATCGCGCGCGTCTTGCCCGGCCCCTTCATCCAGCTCACGAACGCCGGTGGCAGCCGGTGCAGCACGTAAGCCGAGGTATCGACGTAGAAGTTCGGAAACTTGATCGCGAGCGTGGTCAGCTCGTCGAGCCAAGGGAAACCGACGTGGCCGCCGACGACGACAAGCTCCGGAAAATCGAGCAGCACGTCTTCGAGATACGGAATGAGCCGCCCGGTATCCGAGCGCTTCAGCGGGCCGGTGTGACCGATCTGCGTGCAGAACGGCACGCCGGCGTCAACGCATGCGGCATAGATCGGATAGTAGCGGCGATCGTTCGGCGGCAGATTCCACAGCCAGGGCACCACGCGCACGCCGACGAACGTCTTGCCGTCGACCCAGCTGCGAATCTCGCGCACGCCCTGCATCGGATCGTTGAGGTCGACGGTCGCAAGCCCTCGAAAGCGCGACGGCGCTTCGGCGATCTGTGCTGCGACCTCCTCGTTGCTGATCAGGCTGCCCTCCGGCCCGTGCCAGGCCGAGATCAGCGCGATGTCGACGCCGCCCGCATCCATCGCCGCCAGCGTCTTGGGAACGCTCGATCCCATCGTGTCGCCGGCCCGGCCGGTCCAGCGCAGCAGCGGTTCGAGCCACGGGCGCTGCGCCATCCGCTCCGTCGTGATCTGCGCCCATACGTCGATCGCTCCCAAACCTGTCGCACTCATATTTTCCGCTCCATCTTGTAATTACTTCATTAGTGAAGTATATGGTTCTGGATGGTTTGGGGCAACTGGTTTATCAAGCTGCATGTCCGCTTCGAAACACCGGCTCTACCATCGCCTGCAAGTGGCCGCGCACCGCCTGCAGAAGGCGGCGGATCGCGCCGTGCTGGATGCGGCCGAGATTACCACCGCGCAGGCGGCGGTGCTGTCGATCGTTGCGTCACAGGGTCCGGTCAGCCAACGGGAGGTCGCCAATCAACTCGGGCTGAACGAGTCGGCGATGACGGCCATGGTCGGCCGCCTGCTCGGCATGAAATTGCTGGAGCGCACGCGCGACGAAGAGGACGCACGCGTCTGGCGGCTGGAAGCGAGCGAGCGCGGCCGCGCCGCGCTGAAGCAGATCGACAAGCCGTTCCGGCAGATCAACCAGACGATCGAGTCCGCGCTCTCGGCGGAGGAGATCGCACAGCTCGCCGACTACCTCGACCGCATCGGCAAGGCGTTCAAGCGGGACTGATCCTCAATCGTCATGCCCGGGCTTGACCCGGGCATCCATCTTTGTTGACCATAGTCTTGAGAAGAAGATGGATTGCCGGGTCAAGCCCGGCAATGACGATAATTCAGACAGGAAACCTAAGCCGCCGCCTGCTCGCGCGGCTGATAGATCGCCGTGTGCTGGCAGTGCGCCACCACCGTCGCGCCGTTGGCGACGATGATGCCGTCAAGCTCGACGAAGCGATGGCCCTTCTTCTCGTAATTGCCGGTCACCTTCGCCCGCACCGTCAGCACGTCGCCGACTTTCGCCGCCGCGAGGTGGCGGATGGTGCTGCCGACATGAATCCATGGGCCAAGGATCGCATTCTCCATCAGCGCCCAGTTCATGGTCCGCAGCAAGGTGCCCGGATGCACGAGATTGTCGCGCGCATAGAGCGCGTCGCCCTCGCGCACATCCTTCAGGTACTGTGCAGCGAGATCGTTGGTCTGGGTGTACGGCGGGATGCCAAGCCACCCGTCCTGCTTGTAGGAACTCGGATCGACCGGCTTGCGCTCCTTGACTGGCTCTGCGCTTTCGAACGCGGACAGCGCAAGCGACGGCCGCTCAGCCGGCATCGACGCGCTGCCGGTGGCACAAAGTTCGCCGCGGCTTTCCGCGCGCAGCGAGAGGCCGGTCGCCGTTTCCTCGGCCGTGATCGTCACCATCTCGCCATCGTAGACCGGTTTATGAAACCGGCCATCCATCAGCCCGTTCTCGAGAAACGCCCGGTCCCATTTCCGCACCGGCAGGTGGCTCATGTAGGCAAACACGTCGACGCCCGGAACCAGCGCGCCGACGAAGCCGAAGCGCCGCGCCACCGTGTCGTCGTGCATCTTGTTCTCGGATTGCTTGGCGAGATTGTAGGCGGAAACGCGATAGGGCTCGATCGGCATGCGGCGTCCTCGATATTTTTGGCTTGTTGGCGGAAAGACTACGCAAAGATCGTGAACCCGCAAGCCGCCATTTGGCCTCGCCAATCATAAGCCGTTGCGCTACACGCAACGCAAATGTCCGACCCCAAACCCACGCGAATCTATATCGACGCCGACGCCTGCCCGGTGAAGGACGAGATTTACCGCGTCGCCCTCCGGCACAACCTGCCGGTGAGCGTGGTCGCGGGCAATTTCATCCGCGTGCCGGACGATCCCCTGATCGAGCGGATCGCCGCCGGCGCCGGAATGGACGCCGCCGACAACTGGATCGCCGAGCGCGCCAGCACGGGTGACATCGTCGTCACATCCGACATTCCGCTCGCCGACCGCTGCGTGAAGGCGGGTGCGGCGGTGCTCGCCCCGACCGGCAAGGCGTTCACCGAGGATTCGATCGGCATGGCGCTTGCGGTGCGTAACCTGATGAGCGATCTGCGCGAGACTGGCGAGATCACCGGCGGCCCGCGCGGATTCTCGCCGCGCGACCGCTCCGCGTTCCTCTCGGCGCTCGATCAGACGATCCGCCGCTTGCAACGCCAGCGCGCCTGAGACACATCCATGGCGCCTCCCCTGATCCAGCTTAAAGGCATCACGCTGACGTTCGGCGGCGCGCCGCTGCTCGACGGCGTCGACCTGTCCGTATCGACCGGCGAGCGCATCGCGCTGATCGGCCGTAACGGCTCCGGCAAATCGACGCTGCTGAAGATCGCGGCCGGTCTGGTCGAGCCGGATCGCGGCGATCGCTTCGTGCAGCCCGGCGCGACCATCCGCTATCTCCCGCAGGAGCCGGATTTCGGCGGCGCGCCGACGACGCTGGCCTATGTCGAGGCCGGACTTCACGCGGGCGACGACGCCTATCAGGCGCCGTATCTGCTGGAGCAACTCGGCCTCACCGGCCAGGAAAACCCTGCCAATCTCTCCGGCGGCGAAGCGCGCCGCGCGGCGATCGCGCGAACGCTTGCGCCCTCGCCCGATATCCTGCTGCTCGACGAGCCGACCAACCATCTCGATCTCAGCACCATCGAATGGCTGGAAGAGGAACTGGCACGCCGCCGATGCGCGCTGGTCATGATCAGCCACGACCGCCGCTTTCTCTCCAACCTCTCGCGCAGCACGGCCTGGCTCGATCGCGGTCAGGCGCGGCAGATCGATCGCGGGTTTTCGGCGTTCGAAGCCTGGCGCGACGAGGTACTCGCCGAAGAAGAACGCGACCAGCACAAGATCGACCGCAAGATCGTCGCGGAAGAACACTGGCTGCGCTACGGCGTCTCGGGCCGGCGCAAGCGCAACGTCAAGCGCCTCGCAAACCTGCATGCCCTGCGCGACCAGCGCCGCACCTATCGCGGCGTCGCCGGACAGGCGGCGCTGACCGCATCCGAGGCCGACCAGTCCGGCAAGCTCATCATCGAGGCGATCCGGATCAGCAAGGCGTTCGGCGACCGCACCATCGTCGACAACTTCTCGACCCGCATCCAGCGCGGCGACCGCATCGGCATCGT